>JBJTAU010000025.1:0-7026 GCA_046090965.1 Limisphaerales bacterium
CCTCCTTCCCCACCACCCGCCGCCATTTCCTCCGAACCGGCTCCGCATTGCTCACGCTGCCGTGGCTGGAAAGCCTCGCTCCCGCGCAGTCCGCTGCGCCGCCGCGCCGGCTGGTCAGCATCTGCACCAACTTCGGTCTCTACGGCCACGCCGACGAAGCCTGGGTCGAGCGCGTCGGAAGGCGGTTCCGCTTCTACAACCGGTTTGGGCTTCTGCACTCGAAGCTCTACCCGGAATACGCCAAGAACGACCTGCTCAAACGCTCCAGCGTGCAGGAGACCCGCGCCTTCTTCCGCCGCGTGCTCGACGAGAACCTGAGCGTCCACGAATTCGCCGCCGCGAACTGGACCTTCGCCAACGAGTCGCTCGCCAAGCACTACGGCCTGCCCGGCATTGCCGGCCTTGCGCTGCAAAAAGTTTCCCTGCCCGCCGACTCCGCCTACGGCAGACTCTGGACCCAGCCCGCCGTGCTGAAGGTCACCGCCAACGGCACCTACACCTCCCCCGTGAAACGCGGCGTCTGGATGGCCGAGCGCCTCCTCGGCCTCCCGATTCCGCCGCCGCCCCCGGACATCCCCGCCGTCGAGCCGGACATTCGCGGCGCGAAGACCCTACGCGAGCAACTCGCCCTCCACAGCAGCCAGGGCGCGTGCGCCGCCTGCCACGCGAAGTTCGACCCGTATGGCTTCGCGCTGGAGAGCTTCGACGTGACTGGCACCTACCGGAAGCACTACCGCGTGCTGAACCCCGAGCGCAAGAGCGGCCCATGGTGGAACGAGGGATTCCTCGTGGACAGCAGCGGCAAAACCCCCTCCGGCCAGACCTTCAGCGACATCCGCGAGCTACGGAAGCTCGTTGCCGACCAACCCGCCCAGCTCGCCCGTGGCGTCACCCGCCACCTTGTCACCTACGCCACCGGCGCTCCGCCCACCCGCCTCGACCAACCCGCCCTCGACGCCATCGTCACCGCCGCCGAGAAGCAAGGCCACGGCCTCCGCGCCCTCGTCCACGGCGTCGTGCAGAGCGACCTCTTCCGCTCCAAATAGTGTGAAGCGGACACTCCTGTCCGCTTTGCATATGGAATGTCACTTCCCCGCCTTCTTCTGAATCGCCTTCTTCCCCGCGCCGTCCGAACTCCACTCCGTTAATGCGGGCCTTTCTGAATGAAAAGAATCTATCCGGGTTGTGACGAGTTCCGCCGCCTTAGCATGTCCCGTCGCGGCTTCGTTCACGCGGGCATGTTGGGCACCGCCGGCCTGACGCTCTCCAACCTCCTCCGCGCCGAGGCCCAGGCCAAGCCCGGCTCCGCCACGCGCCAGCACTCCGTCATCATCCTCTACCAGCGCGGCGGCCCGCCCCAGCACGAGACTTGGGACCCGAAGCCCAACGCGCCCATCGAGTTTCGCGGCGAGTTCAACCCCATCGCCACCAAGGTCCCCGGCATACACATCTGCGAGCACCTGCCCTTGTCCGCCAAGGTCATGGACAAGTTCGCCATCATCCGCAGCATCTCCCACCGCAAGGAGGACGGCGGCGTGGACCACTCCAACGGCGATCAGATCGTCTTCACCGGCAAGAAATACGGACCCAACGAAAGCATCAACGCCCACCCCAGCATCGGCTCCATCGTCGCCAAGCAGCTCCAGCATCAGAACCCTTCGCTGCCGGCCTACGTGATGATCCCCACGCTGATCCCCGGCACCGGCTCGGCCTACCTCGGCTCGAAGTGCCTCCCCTTTGAAACCGGCGTGGACCCAGCCAGCCCCGGTCCCTTCGCGCTGCCCAACTTCACGCTCACCGACGGCCTTACCGTCAACCGCCTCACCGACCGGCGCGGGCTCGTCGAGGGCCTTGACCGCGTGCGCCGCGAGATGGATGCGAACGGCGAGATCCAGGCCGTGGACGACTTCACCCGCCACGCCTGGGACATCCTCGGCAGCGACGCCGCGCGCAAGGCCTTCGACCTCGACGCCGAACCCGCCGCCCTCCGCAATCGCTACGGCTTCACCACCCAATTCCGCAGTCGCGTCCGCGCTGGCGGTGATGCCCCCGGCTGGACCCAGCGCGTCCTCCTTGCGCGCCGCTTGGTCGAGGCCGGCGTGCGGCTCGTCACCGTGGACCTCCGCTGGTGGGACACGCACGAGGACAACTTCTGGTCCATGAAGGAATGCTTCCTCCCGCGCTTCGACCAGTGCTACTCCGCCCTCATCGAAGACCTCCACCAACGCGGCATGCTCGACACCACGATGGTCCTGGCCTGGGGCGAGCACGGCCGCACCCCGCGCGTCAATGCCGCAGCCGGCCGCGACCACTGGGGCAACCTCATGTCCATCGCCATGGCCGGCGGCGGCATCAAGGGCGGCCGCGTCGTCGGCGCCTCGGACGCGAAGGGCGCGGATCCCGTGGACGCGCTGAAGATCCCCCACGACGTCCTGGCCACCCTCTACCGCCACCTCGGCGTGGACACGACGGTGGACTACCTCGACCACCAAGGCCGCCCCTTCCCCGTCCTCTCCCACGGCGCTCCGATTGAAGAGCTGTTTGTGTGAGGAGCTGCTGGCAACGAGATGGTTCAAGCTCTGGCCAACGCCACATCTCTGAGCAATCCGCGCTGTGAGTCACTTCGCCGAATTTGCCAGCACTCTGGCAGCTAGTTTTCAGCGCCCAGCTGTCATCGAGGTAAACCCCTTCACCACCCGCACGAAGGGCTGGACGGTGGATTGGCTGTAGCCGAGGACGAAGTCGTAGCCGCCGCGCTCGGCGGGCACGAACTTCTGAAAGTTGATTTGCACCGGCGGCTGCTCGAACTGCTTCGTGTGCGGAGTGAACCGCACCACGTAGGCCCCGCCGCCCTCCACGCGGCAGTAGATGCGGCCCTGTTCGTCGGTGTCTAGCTCGCCCTTTTGCCCGAGGTCGCCGTTGCCGCGCCGGGCATGTTCGCGCCGCTGGGGGCCTTCTCGTTCGTGAGGTGGACCGCAATCTGGTCCGGGCGCAGCACGATGGTTTCGTCGCCGGTCCCGCTGCCCCACGCCGCCGACACGGGCACTTCGAGCAGGAACTTCTGCCAGCGCTCGACGCGCGACCCGGCGTAAATCGCCTTCTTGCACGCGAAGTAAATGCTCGCGCGCGCCGCGTCCGCTGGGAACGCCGTCTGCCGCCCCACCACCGCGCCGCCGATGAGCGGCAGGTCCACGCCGCTGGTGATGGGGAAGGTGATGTCGCGCTTGGCCACGAGGCGCGGAGCCGGAGCTAGCGTGACCGCGCGCAACTGGCCCGCCTCAGGGAGCGGGATTTGCGGGCGGGCTTGCGCGGACTTGAGCATCTCCGCGCCGGGCTCGATGTAGGCGAAGGACTTCGCCGCCGGAGCCGGACTGCCCGGCGCGGGCAACGGCGGCACCGGCCAGCGTCAGCAAGCGCTGATGAACAAACACTCCGTCCTCACTGGCGGCTGGGGAATCCTTTTCGCCGTGGCGTTTACCCAAGCCGCTCCCGCGCCCAAGCCCGACGTTTCCGGGCGGCTCGCAGCTATCGTCGCGGAGATGAAATCCCCCGACCGCGAGGTGCGACTCAAGGCGGTGGGCAAGCTGGTTCACTTCGAGGGCGGTCAGGAGCAGGCACTCCCGGTGCTCGCCAACTTGCGCGAGGCCATGCGCGATACCGCGCCCGAGGTCCGCGCAGTCGCTTGCACCGCGCTGGGCAATTTTCATGAGCAGGCAAAGGTAGTCGTGCCTGACTTCGTCCGCCTGCTCCGCGATCCAGACAAGGAAGTCCGTCAGTGCGCCGTCCGCGCTCTGGGCCGCGTCGGGCCAGACGCGAAATCCGCCCTGCCCGACTTGGCTCGCTGCACCCGGGACGAAGATGCCGTGGTGCGCGTGGTGGCCCACGCCGCAATGATCCGCGTCGGCGCGCCGGCAGCGGAACACTTGCCGCCCATTTTGAAAGGCTTGGAAGACGTTTCGCCGCTGGTCCGCTACAAGTCCGCGCACTGCCTCGAACCGCTCGGAGCCGTGGCCGCTCCCGGCGTTCTGAAACTCGGCGCACTGCTCACCGACGAGGACGAAAAAGTTCGCCACTACAGCGCCCGGGCGTTGGTGAACCTCGGTGAAACCGCCCGCCCTGCCTTACCCGCGCTCAAGGCAGCACGGGAGAAGGAAGTCGTCGCGGCGAACAAGGGCTTGATGGACGGGGCGATTCGCAAGCTTACGCCGTAAGACTATTTCAGTTCCCCCGCTGTCCACGGCGATTGCCGGGTCGCCGTTGCCGCGCGCACGGCTTTCACCTCGGCGGCCGTCACGGGCGGGGACTGCTGGCCGTAGCTCGCGCGCACGAACGTCAGCACGTCGGCGATTTGCTCGTCGGTCAGGCCGCCGAGCGACGGCATCGGGACGGAGCTGGGCAGGTGGCCGAAGTTCTGGCCCGCGACGGTCACGGGGCCGGTGAGGCCGTGCAACACGACCTTGATGATGCGCGCCTTGTCGCCGCGCACCCAGTCGCTGCCGGCCAGCGGCGGATAAACGCCGGGCAGGCCTTTGCCCTCAGGCTGGTGGCACGGCAAGCAGGCCATCTCGTAAAGCTGCTCGCCAGGCGACGCAGTCTTCGGCGCGGCGGTCAGCAGCTTCCGCAAGTAGTCGCCCTGCGCCGCGCTCGCGAGTTGGAGCTGGCCAGCGGCGAACGGCTTCGCCCACGCCGGCTGCGTCGCGCGCGTGCTCTGGCGCAGCGCGTAGTCGAGGAACTTGTCCGTCGGCTTGTCTAGCGCGGTGAGCGCGACGGTGGCCGCGCCCGGCCCGGCGAGATAGCTCGCGGCAACGACCGCCTCCAACCGCACGCGGGGGTTCTCATCCTTCGCGCGCTCGGTCAGCAGTTGCGCAGCGTTCGGCAAGCGGTCTGCCCACATCCCGGCGACGCGCGCTCCGTAGGCGCGCACGCGCGGGTCCTTCGCGGCAAGCAGCTTCGCGAGCAACGCAGGACGTGGCGACTCGTGCGCCTCGAAGACGCCGATGACTTCGAGCAAGAGGTGTTCATCAGCGGGCGTCGCCGTCGGGAGCTTCGCGACGAAGTCGTCCGCCGCCTTCAGCACTTCACTCGCCGGCTTGTCGAAGAGCAGCCGCTTGGCCTGATACCGCGTCCAGCGCTCGGGCGACTTGAGCTGTTCGAGCAGCTCGGCGGGCTTCATCGCGGCGAGATTCGGCTGCTTCACGGACGCGCGGCCCTTCGCGGTGATGCGCCAGATGCGGCCGTGCGCCTTGTCGCGACGCGGGTCGGCGTAACTGGCCTGATAGTGGCCGATGATGGGGTTGAACCAGTCCGCCGCATACATCGCGCCGTCCGGGCCGACGCTCACGTCCACCGGGCGGAACGCGGCGTTCGAGGACTTCACCAGCTTCGGCAACTGCGTCGTCTTGTAGCCCGCGCCGCTGTCCTCGAACTTGTGCAGCTCCACGACCGCGCCGAAGTAACCGCCAATCAGCGCCGCGCCCTGAATGTCCTCCGGCAGCGCACGTGTGCCGATGATGTCGAGCGCCGTCGTCTTCGGCGACGTGTCGAAAAGGGGACCGACGGAATGGTATTGCTCGGGTGAGTTGCGATACGCGGAGTTTGCTTCCGTCGCCACGCTGCTGCCGCTTGGACTCGCGCCGCGCACCAAGCCGGGCACGCTCCAGTAGCCGTGCGGACGGTCGCCGGACTTGTGGAAGACCTGGTTGAAGTCGTCGAAGGCCACGCCCCAGCAGTGTGCGCCCGCCATGCCGCCGCCGAAGAAACCCTCCAGCCGCAGCGTGCGGGGGTTCAAGCGCCACACCGCCGCGCGGTCCAGCCGCGCGATGCCCCACGGCGTCTCGACGCGCGAGAATGCGTGCAGCCCTTGCGAAAACCACAGGCTGCCGTCCGGCCCGTGGCAGATGCTGTTGATGAGTTGGTGCGTGTCGCCGACGCCGAAGCCGCCGTAGATAATTTTGCGTTGGTCCGCCTTGCCGTCGCCATTCGTGTCGCGCAGGTGGAGGAGCTGGTCAAAGTCGCAGACGTAGAGGCCGCCGTCGCCGAGTTCGAGGCCTTGCACCATCGTCAGCCCCTCGGCGAAGCGCCACGACTTGTCGGCCTTGCCGTCGCCGTCGGTGTCCTCCAGCACGAGGATGTAGTCGGTGGGCTTCGCGCTCGCGAGCGTCTGCGGATAGGTCGGCGAGCAGGCCACGTAAAGGCGACCCTTCTCGTCCCACGCGATTTGCGTCGGCTTCACCACACCGTCGCGCTCGGAGGCGAAGAGGTTAACTTGGTAGCCATCGGCGACGGTGAAGGTAGCGAGTTGTTCTTCGGGAGAAATGGCCTTCGCCTGTTCGCCGGAGTTAATCGGCTTGGGCTGGGCGAGCGGCGGAGCAGACACGCCACGCGCGAGCGCGTGAATCCGCGCATCCGCCGCGTTCACCAGCGGGCGCTGCCGCTCGAACGATTCCTTCAGCGACGGCTCCGTGCCACCGGCCTTGCCGAACATCTGGTTCACGCGGTCGCCATACACGAACGACCAGTTCGCCGGCCGCCACGCATCGAACCACAGTTGGTTCTTCGCCACGATGGCGGCGCGCAACGGCTCCAATTCGGCGGACAACTTTGCCTCTGCCCCAAGCTGCCGTGCCGTCACCGTGGCGAACTCTCGCAAACCGTCGCTCGTGTGGTGAATGCCGTCTTCGGTGAGCCGCAGGCCGGGCGCGCGGACAGCGAGCGGCACGAATAAGTTCACATAGACCGCCCCGCGCTGCCTGGCGATCTCCCGCACCGCATTCGCGTAAGCCTGCACGTCGACGTTGCGCTTCGTAAGGTCCGGCGCGTGCGATGCGAGCGGCTTCTCAAACGGCATCGGCGAGACCAGCACGACCTTGCGTGTGCGCGCGGCGAACTGGTCCAGCAGCCGGTGATACGCCGCCGTGAACTCCGGCAGCCGCGCCACGCCGTCGAGCGCCTCCATCTGCCCGAACTGCGCCACCACGATGGTCGCGCCCGCCGCTTCGAGCTGCCGCGCCCACGAGCCGAAGTTCA
>JBJTAU010000026.1:0-3214 GCA_046090965.1 Limisphaerales bacterium
GAGCTGCCCACGGTCACGGTGGTGTGGCGTGGAGCCGATTGGCACGAGCGCGAAATCTACGACATGATGGGCGTCCGCTTCGCCGGGCATCCTGATTTGCGGCGCATCCTGATGTGGGACGGCTACCCGTATTTTCCGCTGCGGAAGGATTTCACCCTCGCCGGCAAGCCGACCGACCTGCCCGACGTGGCGTTCACCAAGCCCGCGCCGCTGGAAGGCGGGCCGTTCGTAACCGCAGCGGGCGGGAAGGACAGCATCGCGCGCGAGCCACGCGTGCGCCTTGCCGAAGCGTAGTTACTCTCCCCAAACCAGCGCATGACTTCATTTGGCGAGCACATCGAGACTTGGGAACTCCTGGGCAAGGACGATCCCCTGTGGGCGGTGGTCAGCCACGAAGACAAGCGCGGCAATCGCTGGAGCCTGCCGGAGTTTCTGAAGACCGGCGAAGCGGACGTGGCGCGATACCGCGATCTGTTGGGCCGGCTCAAGTGCAGTCCCCAGCAGTTCCGTCACGTGCTGGACTTCGGATGCGGAGTCGGACGCCTGTCGCGGTTTTGGGCCGAGTGCGCTGACCGTGTCACTGGCGTGGACGTGTCGAGCTCGATGATCGAGAAGGCGAAGGCGATCAACGCAGACAAGTCCAACGTGCAGTTCGTCCACAACGCGGCGACGGACCTCGCGCAATTCCCGGCGAATTCCTTTGACCTGATCTTTTCCCACATCTGCCTCCAGCATATCCCTTGGCCGCTCGTCCGAGGCTATCTTGCGGAGTTCGCCCGGGTCTGTAGTTCCGGCGGCCTGGTGGTGTTCCAACTGCCCTCGCGCCGGTTGACCCGTTCGGTGGCGGGCGTGATCCGCAAGGCTCTGGTGGATGCGCTGCCTTTCGGCTTGGACCAGGCATATCGCAAGCGGCGGCATGGCTCCCGCGCGGCGTTCGATGTCCACTACACCCCGCTGGCAAGCGTGGTGGAAGCCTGCTGCAAGTCGGGATTGACGGAAGTGCTGATCGCTTCCGACATCTCGCCCGGCGCCTCGGCCGAGGGATTCATCTACGTGTTTCGAAAGGTTTAGTTCGCACCATGGCCACCACCCAAACCAACGAGTTCCGCGAGCCAGCTTCCCGCGTGGCAGAGGGCGCAAAGTCACTCATGCCGCCGCCTGCGCCGTCTCCGGTCGGCGACGACGGTGATTTGGTCGGCGAGAAGATGGTGCTCAACATGGGGCCGTCGCATCCGTCCACGCACGGCGTGCTGCGCATCGTATTGGAGATGGACGGCGAGATCATCACCAAGGCCACGCCGGATGTCGGCTACCTGCATCGCGGCGACGAGAAGATCGCCGAGAACATGACGTGGAACCAGTTCATCCCTTACACGGACCGGCTGGATTACCTCGCGCCGCTGGCGAACAACGTGGCTTACGCGCTCGCGGTGGAGAAGCTGCTCGGCATTGAAAAAGATTTGCCGCCGCGCTGCCAATACATCCGCGTCATCTGCTGCGAGATGGCGCGCATTTCGGCGCACTTGCTCGGCCTCGGCGCGTTCGCGATGGATGTCGGCGCGCTCACGGTCTTCCTCCACACGTTCACGGAGCGCGAGAAGATTTACTCGCTCATCGAACGGCTCACCGGCGCGCGGTTCACGACCACTTACACGCGCATCGGCGGCCTTTCGCGCGACTTGCCGCCGGGCTGGGCGGAAGCGCTCGCGAAATTCTGCGACGTGGTGGAAGTCAACTTCGCCGAGTCCGAGACGCTGCTCACGCGCAACCGCATCTTCGTGGACCGCACGCGCAACGTCGGCATCATCTCGCGCGAGGACGCGATTGATTACGGGCTCACCGGCCCGAACCTTCGCGGCAGCGGCGTGAATTACGACGTGCGCAAGGCGTATCCGTATCTCGTCTATGGCGGGCTCGACTTCGAGGTGCCCATCGGCAGCGTCGGCGACAGCTACGATCGCTACCTCGTCCGCATGGAGGAGATGCGCCAGAGCGTGCGGATCATCCGACAGTGCCTCGCGCAACTCCCCGGCGGCGGCGACAACGAGTCGAAGGAACCCATCAACGTGCCCGATGGAAAAATCACCTTGCCGCCGAAAAGCAAAGTGCTGTCGAGCATGGAGGAATTGATTCACCAGTTCATGCTCGTGACGCAGGGCATCAACGCGCCGCCCGGCGAAGTTTATTTCGGCGCGGAAAACCCGAAGGGCGAACTGGGCTTCTACATCAACTCGCGCGGCGGCGGGACGCCGTATCGGCTGAAGATTCGCGCGCCGTCGTTCTGCAACCTGAGCATCCTGCCGCATGTGCTGCCCGGCCATATGATGAGCGACGTGGTGAGCATCCTTGGCTCGATTGACTTCGTGATGGGAGAATGTGACCGATGACCGCCGCCGAACAAACCAACGCGCGCCGCTGGGTGCAAACCTGGAAAGATGCCGGCCCGGAACTGGAGCGCATCCGCGCCGAAGAAATCCGCGCAACGGACACGGTGCGCGCGATGGAGCAACTTGATGAACTGTTCACGCACGGAGCGCTGACCCTGCCCGCGCGCGAATCCTCCGGCTTGTTGGAACAACAATTTCATTTGACCCGTGCGCGCCGATGAACCTGGTATTTCAGGCAGCCGACACGCTCCAGCAGTTGCTGCGGGAGCGCGGATGGGGCTTTTGCTTCATCGGCGGCTTGGCGGTGCAGCACTGGGGCGAGCCGCGGGCCAATTGATGCCGACATGACCTTCGCCGTCCCCGCCAACCTCGAAGCCCAGCTCGACGAGCTGGTCACGCACTACCCGCAGAAGCGGAGCGCGTCGCTCATGCTGCTGCACTCGTTGCAGGAGCACTTCGGCTACATCTCGCGCGACGCCGTGGAGTGGACCGCCCGCAAGCTCGGCCTCCAGCCGATCAACGTCTACGAACTCGTCACGTTCTACCCGATGTTCCGGCAGGAGCCGCTGGGCAAGACGCACATCAAGGTCTGTCGCACCTTGAGCTGCGCGTTGGCCGGCAGCGGCGAACTGCGGACGCGCTTCTGTTCGAAGCTCGGCCTCGACCCGCACAAGCACGCACCACAAACCACGCCGGACGGGAAGTTCACCGTCGAATTCGTCGAGTGCCTCGCCGACTGCGGCAACGCGCCCGTGGTGCTGCTGAACGAGGACTTGCTGACAAAGGTCACTTCCACGCAGGCGGACGAAATCGTAGCGAAGGGAAGG
>JBJTAU010000027.1:0-4371 GCA_046090965.1 Limisphaerales bacterium
CCGTGCAGGACGCGCAGCGTGAACATCTCCGCTTCGTCGCGCGTGGGCGTGCGATACTTGAGCAGTGCGGCGGTGACGCCGAGGGTGTTCAACCACTCGCACACTTGGGTGCCTTCGTGCGCGTAGGAGAGGAACATGAAGCCGCCGCCCGGCGCGACGATGACGGACGCGCCGTTGGGCCGCTCCGGTCGGAACACAGTGATGGTCGGTTCGGTCACGTCACTGATGCGCGTGGCGTTGGTGCCGCCGTAGGATTGGATGAGCTTCGCGGTGGCCTCGGACTTGGGCTTCATCGCGGTGGGCGGGCCGGCGGGCCAGAGTTTCAAGGTGATTGGTTCGGCGGCGGGCACGGCCAGTGTGAACGCGATGAGGCAGGCAAGCAGAAGTCGTTTCATGTGTCGGGCGCGAGTTGGACGGAAGATGGGTGACGACGTTCAACATAGCTCTGACGGGACCCTCGCCCCACGACGCGCGCGACTTGCAGCCTTGCCGCGATCGGCACAAGCGGGCATTAACGCGGCATGAACTATCTTCTGGCGGGTCTGGTGGGCATCGTCGGCGGCATCACGAGCGGCCTCTTCGGCGTGGGCGGCGGCGTCGTGATGGTTCCGGCCATGCTGCTGTTGCTGGGAACGCAGGTCGGTGACATCAAATCAGCCATCGGCACCTGGCTCGCGGTCATCGTGCCCACGGCGCTGGTCGGCTCGTGGAAGCACCACACCCAAGGCAACGTGAAATGGGACGTGGTGGCGGCCTTGGTGCCGACAGCGCTGGCAGGGGGCTACCTCGGCGCGTGGCTGACGACGAAGATCCATGCGGATGACTTGAAGAAAATGTTCGGCGGCTTCCTCGTGCTGGTGGGGTGCAAGCTGCTGTTCTTCAAGTGAGGCGATCCTGCCCCGTCCGCCTTGTCAAAGCCCGCTTCGCGGAACACATTCCCGGCCGATGAAACTTTCTCCGATGGCCATCGGCATGGCGCTGGGCGCGGTGCTGGTGCTGCTGGTGAGCGGCTTATTTGTCGTGCGGACCTCCGTGAGTGTGCCCGTGCCGCCGTCCGCGCCGCTTCCTGTGCCTCCGCCTCCGCCTCTCCCCAGCACCAATCTCCAAATCTTCTTCGTCCGTGGCGTGGTGAAGGAGTTGAAGGCCGGTGGCAAGACCGTCGTGATTGACCACGAGGAAATCCCGAACTACATGGCGAAGATGACCATGCCGTTCAAAGTGAAGGACACCAACCAGCTCGCGAACCTCGGCACGAACGACCACATCCAGTTCCGCTTCAATGTCGGGGAATACGAGAGCTGGATTGACCAGGTGACGAAGACCGGCACCGCCACCACGCCGGTCGCGGACCCGAACCGGAAGAACTTCCGGCTAGTGCGCGAAGTGGACGTGCTCAAGGAGGGCGACGCGCTACCGGACTACCCGTTCACGAACCAGCGCGGCGAGGCGTTTCGCACGGCGCAGTTCAAGGGGCAGGCGCTGGCCATCACCTTCATCTTCACGCGCTGCCCGGTGCCGGACTTCTGCCCGCGCATGAGCCTCCGCTTCGCCCAGACGGACAAGCAGCTCCGCGCCCTGCCGGACGGGCCGCAGAATTATCACCTGCTCTCGCTGTCCTTCGACGTGGATTACGATTCGCCGCCGGTCCTCCAGAACTACGCGAACACGGTCAAGGCGCAGCACGGCGCTGACTTGAGCCGATGGACGTTCGCGACCGGCAAGCTGATTGACATTGATGACATCACGGAGCGGTTCGGGCTGGCGTTCGCCCGTGAGCCGGGGACTGTGCCGTTCAACCACACGCTGCGGACGGTGGTGATTGATGCGGCCGGCAAGGTGCAAAGGGTCTTCATCGGCAATGAGTGGAAGGCGGATGCGCTAGTCGAGGAACTCGTAAAGGCGGCGACGGCGAAACCCTGAGCGGGTAGCGCCCAATTTTCCACTTGGTTCACGGCGGGGCTTGCTGGTTAATGACCGCGAATCCGAAACCCGTTCGCACCATGCAAATCCTCAACACCCGCCGTCACTTCCTCAAGACCTCCGCCGCCGTCACCGCCGCGACCACGCTGCCGCAATGGTTTCTCGATGAGTCCGCCCAAGCCGCCACCAAGCCGCTCGGAGCGAATGACAAGCCCGGTGTCGCGCTCATCGGCTGCGGCGGGCGGGGCAGGGGAGTGGCGCGTGAGGCGGCGGCGCTCGGGCAGATGCTCGCGGTGTGCGACGTGGACGACGCGAACTTGGCTCAGGCGCAGAAGGCGTGGCCCGAGGCGAAGCTCTACAAGGATTTCCGCAAGCTGCTGGAGCGCGACGACGTTCACATCATCGTCAACGGCACGCCGGACCACTGGCATACGTTCGTCAACCTCGCCGCGCTCAAGGCGGGCAAGGACATCTACAGCGAGAAGCCGCTCACGCTGACGGTGGATGAAGGCAAGCGGTTGGTGAAGGCCGTGCGCGAGTCCAAGCGCATTCTCCAGACCGGCAGCCAGCAGCGGAGCGACAAGAATTTCCGGCTCGCGTGCGAACTGGTGCGCCACGGGCGCATCGGGAAGCTCCGGCACGTAAACGTCTGGCTGCCGCACGGCCGCCGCGAAGGGCCGTTCGAGAAAGTGCCCACTCCCGCCGGGCTGGACTGGGAGATGTGGCAGGGGCAGACGCCGAAGACGGACTACGTGAAAGAGCGTTGCCACCAGACCTTCCGCTATTTCTGGGAATACTCCGGCGGCACGATGACCGACTGGGGCGCGCACCACAACGACATCGCGCTCTGGGGCACGGGCTTCGAACGCAGCGGGCCGGTGAGCGTCGAGGGGCAGTCGCTGGTGCCGATGATCCCCGGCGGCTTCACGGCGGCGAGCGAATACGCCGTGGCCTACACCTACGCAAACGGCGTGACGCAGCTCACGCGCAGCACGCACGGCAACGGCTGGAACGGCTCCGTCACGGACAAAGCCGCGCAACAGCACGGCGTGCGCTTCGTGGGGAGCGATGGCTGGATTTTCGTCACGCGCGGTAAAATCGAAGCGAGCAATGGTGACTTGCTTACCGCGCCGCTGCCTTCCTCGGCCAAGCGGCTTTATGCGAGCGACAACCACATGAAGAACTTCTTCGACTGCGTGCGCTCGCGGCAGCAGCCGATTTGCGACGTGGAGATTGGGCACCGCTCGGTGAGCGTCTGTCATCTTGGTGTCATCGCGATGCGCCTGGGCCGGCCGCGCAAGTGGAACCCGGCAGCGGAGGAGTTCACCGGCGACGCGGAGGCGAACAAGTGGCTCGCCCGCGAGCAGCGCAAGCCGTGGAGTTACGAGATGGTGTAGGCCGCTCGATTGCCTACTTGTTCGGCTGCGGCGTGTAGCGGAGGTAGGGCTTCACTTTGCGTGCGCCCTTGGGGAACAGCGCCGGGATTTCCTCGTCCTTCACCGCGAGCGTCACGATGCAGTCCTGGCCGTCCTGCCAGTCGGCGGGCGTGGCGACCTTGAACTTCGAGGTGAGCTGGAGCGAGTCCACCACGCGGAGGATTTCGAGGAAGTTGCGGCCGCAGGACATCGGGTAAGTGAGCGTGAGCTTCACCTTCTTGTCCGGCCCGATGACGAAGACGGAACGCACGGTGGCCTTGTCGTCCACGTTGGGGTGGATCATGTCGTAGAGCGCGGCGACGGCCTTTGTCGGGTCGGCGATGATGGGGAAGTTCATCGTGGTGGCCTGCGTCTCGTTGATGTCGCGCACCCACCCGTGGTGCGAGTCCACGGGGTCCACGGAGATTGCGATGCACTTGACGTTGCGCTTGGCGAACTGGTCCTTGAGCTTCGCGACCGCGCCCAACTCAGTGGTGCAGACGGGCGTGTAGTCGGCGGGATGGGAGAAGAGGATAACCCAGCCGTTGCCAAGCCACTGGTGGAAATCAATGCGGCCTTCAGTGGTGTCGGCCTGAAAGTTCGGAGCGGTGTCGCCAAGTCGGAGTGCCATAATCGTGTTCTTTAAGTCGTTTCGCGGGCAGGAAAGTAGGGAAGCGGAGGATGGGGCACAAGTCTGGGGTGCTTCCCCCTTCTCCCTTCGCGGAGCGAGGGGAGAAGGTGGCCGCAGGCCGGATGAGGGGTGAGGCCACTTGCGCTAGTGCGCGGAACCCCTCACCCCGGCCCTCTCCCCTCATCCGATGAAGGAAGAGGGAGGAGGGCATTGCGCTACTGCGCGGCGGCGAGGTAGTCGGCGAGCAACTCGACGTTGCGGATGAAGACGCTCGTCTCGACGCGGTCGCTGAAGTCGAAGTCACGTTTCTTCAGATCGCCCTTCGTCACCCAGCGGCCTTGTTCGTCCAGGGCGGCGATGGCGGCTTGAACACGAGACTCCAAGGACTTCGCCCGGGACGCCTTC
>JBJTAU010000028.1:0-2671 GCA_046090965.1 Limisphaerales bacterium
GGCCAACCCGGTAGGGACGAATAGGGCCGGGGACGGTCGTGGTCCGATCCGTCACCCTGGTGCGCGAGAATGGTTCAGAATCCATGGATGGCTAGCCGCCGAGGTGATGAGGCGGAGCTTTTCGTCGTTCGAAGAATTCGCCAGCTGACCTCGGCGGCTTCGGAAAAACTCCAACTGCTCCGCAAACCCGCACACCGCCCACGCCAGCCCGCGCGTCCATGTGCTGAACGGCGCGTAGCCCTGCTGCGAGTTCGGGCAGCGGAAGACACCGCTCGCGACGTTGAATACCGCTTCATGTGCCGTGCGGCCACGCACGTCGTAGGTATCGCGGCCTTGACCGTAGTAAATGTTGTATCGCGCCGTGTTCAGCGCGTGCTCCACGAGCCGTTGTAGCAAGGAAATCTTCGCGTCCTGCTCGCCCATCAGCACATGGCCGAGTTGGTGTGCCACCGCCAGCGTCCGCACGGTGCGGATGGTGTCCACGAAGAGCGAGTGCGCGCCGTTGAAGCTATGGATGAAGCCGGTGCCATCGGCGAGCTTGGTCCACCGCGCCGCCTGCACCGCGCCGCTGACCTTGAGTGCGAGTTCGTAAAAGTCCTGCTCGCGGTCGTCCTGCGGGATGCGGCCCTCGCGCATCAGGCGCAGCAGGTTGCCGTAGGTCGAGACGTTGTTGAACCCGTGGTCGTGCACGCCGGTGTGCGAGACGTGCGACGCCATGTGCCGCCGTGTGCCCTCACGCCCGATGCGCAGGAACCGCTCGTCCCCCGTGGCATCGAACTGGAGAATCGCCGAGCCGAACTGAAAGCCCTGCGTCCACTCCGTCCAGCCGCGCGAGGTGTATTTGCCCTTCACCGTGAAGACCGGCGTGCCGTTCTCCGGCTTCCACGACTTCTCGATGGCGAGAATTTTCTCTCCCGACAACTCGAGGAGGCGGGAGATTTTCGGGAGGAGCGTTTGCGGGGTGAGCTTGGGGTTAATCTTGATCGGCATACTATAAGGAAGGCCAGGAAGGAATTTAATGAGGAAGGCAGGAGGGCAGGAAAAAGAAATCCGCTCCTGGACGGCTGCCTTCCTTATCAGCGTTCAATCTGTGTTTCATCTGTGGCTAAAGCCTCCGCACATGGAATCCACCGTCCACATTGATCGTCTCGCCCGTGCTGTAAGGCAGGTAGTCCAGCGCGATGGCGGTGACGGCGCGGCCCACGTCCTCCGGCGTGCCCCAACGACGGATGGGCGCGAGGCCGTCGGCGAAGAGCCGATCGTATTTCTCCTTCACCGGCGCGGTCATGTCGCTCGCGATGACACCGGGGCAGACCTCGAAGACGTTGATGCCGTGATCGGCGAGGCGCGTGGCGTAGAGCTTGGTCATCATGCCCAACGCGGCCTTGGCCATGCAGTAATCACCGCGGTTGGTGGAGACCGCGTAGCCGCTGATGGAGGAGACGATGACGATCTTAGGGCGCAGAGCCGGGTTCGACTTCACTTGCTCGATCATCCAATTCGCCGCGAGCTGGCTGAGGAAGTAAGGGCCTTTGAGGTTGATGGCCATGAGCGCATCGAACTCATCTTCACGGGCCTCCAAGATGTCGCGCCGGCTGATGGAGGTGATGCCCGCATTGTTCACGAGCAAGTCGAGCCGGCCAAATCGTTCGCGCGTGAAGGCAATGAGCCGCTCGCGGTCGGTGGCCTTGCCGACGTCGCTCGGGCAAATCTCCGCGCGGACAGTCTTGCCCGCCGCCTTCGCTGCCGCCACGCAGTCCGCCGCCGTCTGCCTTGCGCCGTCCGCGTTGCCCGCGAAGTTCACCACAAGATCGTGGCCGACCTTCGCCAACTCCAGTGCGATGCCGCGTCCGATGCCACGCGAGGCACCGGTGATGAGGGCGACGGGGTTGCTTGTCATGCAGCCGGCAGGCTAGCGAAGTCGCCGAGCGCCGGGAATGCAAAGTTACTGGCGGCGTGCGGCCGCAGGGGCTCGCATCAGTCCCGGCGATTTCAAGATGACATCAACCCAGCCTGAAGCGCAGACTTCGGGCGATGACAGCCGGCCTCGTGAATCGTTTGCGTCGAACAGTTTGCTGCCTGTCCGCCGTGCTGGCCGCACTCGGTGCGCGGGGGCAGGAGGCCACCAACGGCTTCGCCTTCGGCGACTTTCTCCTCGCTCCGCTGCGCGTTCATCTGCTCACGGCCACGAACGAGCCGGCCATTCACACCACGCTCACGAGCAACGACGTGGTGCGCATTCTCGGCAAGGTGAACCGCGTCTGGGCGCAGGCCGGCGTGACTTTCTATCTCGAATCCCTCCACGCGGAGCCCGCCGTGGGGCCGACGAACTACACCGAGCGCGCCCGGGAGGACGAACGGGCCACGCTGCTGGCGCTCCGACCGAAGGAGACGCTCGCGACCAACTGCTTTCACGTTTTCTACCTCAAGCAAATCCGGCCCAACGGCGTTTACTTCAACGCACAGGGCATCTTCGTGAAGGACACCGCCAGCCTGCGCCCGGTCGAGGGCGGGCTGGATGAGTTCATCCCGCGCGTGACCGCGCACGAGTTGGGCCACGCGCTCACGCTCCCGCACCGCCAATACGTCACCAACCTAAGGTCTTCCGGCAACCGCGCCGCGAGGTTGAACGAGGCCGAGATCCAGCAGGCCCGCGAGGCGGCGAAACAGA
>JBJTAU010000029.1:0-24097 GCA_046090965.1 Limisphaerales bacterium
CGACGCCGAGGTCGGGATAGAGATGGTAGCCGCTGGGCGTGTCGTCCACGGGCACAGGGCATTCGGCGAAGGCCATCTTCGCCTCGGTGAAACCGTAGGTCGTGACCACGTCGAGTTCGCGCGCGCCGAGTTCGAGGGCGAGGTTGCGGAGTTTGAGGCGCATGCCGTCGGGCACCTTTTCGCCGCCGAGCACGATGCGGTGGAGGTTTTCGCAGCGCACGCCTTCCTCCGCCGCTTGATGCAGAACGTGATAGACGAAGGTCGGCATTCCGATGAGCACGTCGGGGCGAATCTTGCGGAGGAAACGAATCTGGCCCTCGGTGCCCATGACCTTGCCGCCGCCGGTGCTCGCGGTGAACACGCCGAAGCTCGTGCTGCCGTAGTGCGTGAGCCAGAACGCCAGATGCGGCGCGTAGGGAAACATGTTCAGCAGCTTGTCCTCGCGCCGCGCGCCGCACACGCCGAAGACGCGCTCGCCGGCGAGTTGAAGATTCGCGAGGTCGTGGTTCGTGTAGAGGAACGGCACCGGATCGGCGCTGCGGCCCGTCGTGCTGGTGAGGAAGATCGGTCGGAACTCATTCTCAAAACCGTCCGCCACGGCTTTGCGCCCGTGCAGGAGCGCGCGGAGAATGGTCGAGGGCCGACGCGAAAGAACGTTGCGATCCGGCACGAGCAGGAAGTCGCGGACTTTCTGCGGGTTGTCCGGCGTGTTGAGCAAATCCACCTTGCTCGTGAATGG
Organism: Limisphaerales bacterium; assembly: GCA_046090965.1. Lineage (GTDB taxonomy): Bacteria > Verrucomicrobiota > Verrucomicrobiia > Limisphaerales > SXTU01 > SXTU01. The sequence continues at coordinate 740 of JBJTAU010000029.1, forward strand.
CAGGCGGCGCAGGTCATCGAGCGAGCGGAAGTCGTCGGCGCTCAGTTTCAACTGGCGGAACAGCTCGCGGTAGTGCGCGGAGAAGGGCAGCACGGTGTCGCGCAGCCAGCGGCGGAGCTGGTTCGCTTGGAGCGCGCGGACGGTGGCTTCAGGCAGCCGCTGCCAGTTCGTGGTGAGGAGTTTGGTGCTCATGGGTGGGCTCCTTTCGATTCACGAGTTGTTTGATGTCCGCGAGGTTCTCCTCGGCCACGCGGCGGCCGAGGGAAATGTATTTTCCGGGGTTGGAGAAGTCGTGCCAGCGCGAGTCGCAGGCGAGCGGACGAAGGACGACGTCTGCCTGACGGCAAGCATCCTCGGCAGCCCGAATCTGCCCGCCGATGACGGCGCGCTGCGTGACGTCGAGGATGTTGCCGTAGGCGAAATAGTTGACCTGCTGATTGAGCAGGCGGAGGAAGTTGAAGCGGCGGCGCTTCACTTCGCCCTGCTCGCGCTCGTGCTCGCGCGCGCAGCGCAGGAAGGCGGGCGTGGGAATGATAGTCACCGCGATGATGCGCTCCACGCCTGCTTCGCGCAGCACGTCGACGGGCAGGGGGTCACTGACGCCGCCGTCAATGTAGGTCTCGCCGTCGAGCCGCACGGGGACGAACACGCTGGGAATCGCGCAGCTCGCGAGCACGGCGGGGGAAACTGCGCCGGTGTCGAACACCACGCGCTCGAGCGTGTCGAAGCGCGTCGTCACCACGCGCAGCGGCCGCGCTAGCTGCTCGAAGCGCACGGCACCGATGCTGCGTTCCAGCCGCTCGCGAATCGCGCGCCCGTTGATGAAACCCCGGCGCGGTGGGAACGCGGGGTCAATCAACTTGAGCAGGCCCCACTTGCCCTCCAGTTCGCGGGCCTTGCGTTCGAGGAACTGACCGTCGTGCCCGAAGGCCCAGAGCGCGCCGATGTAGGCACCCATGCTGGTGCCAGCAACCATGTCCACCTCGATGCCGTTCTCTTCGAGCACTTGCAGCACGCCGATGTGCGCGAGGCCCTTCGCGCCGCCGCTGGAGAGCGCGAGGCCCACGCGGCAGCGGCCGATTTCACGGGCGAACCGGCGCAAGTCGAACTTGAACGCGACTGGCCACGGCCCGCCGCAATGCGCGTGGAGGTCGTCTACGGTCGCGGGTGATTCGCGAAGATTTAGGTGAACACGCTGGCCGACTTGCTTGAGGAAATCGCCGGCCGGCTGCGGCAGTTCGTCGTGTTCCAGGCAAAGCACGAGTTTCAAATCCGTCGCCTCACCAGCACACTCGGCACGGAGTTGGCGATCGAGCTGGTTGAACTCGAAGAGGCTGTCCACGGTCTGCTGCGTGAGGACGTAGGCTTCGCCCGCGCGCACCGCCGCCTCCGCCAGCGCCAGGCGGGGCGCGTCCGCGTCCACATGGACGAGCACATGGCCGAAGTGCCGTGTGCAATGCCCGAGGAACGCGGTGAGGAAGGAACGTTCCGCAAGATGGTTGGTGACGCGCAGCGTGAGCCGGTCGAACCCGCCCAAGTGCTGAAGTTGGTCCGCGAAGGCGAAGCCGTTGTTCGGCATCGAGTGCAGCGGGCTCCAGACCTTCGCCGTGGCCCCGGCGTCCGACGGCACGATGAGCAGCAGCAACACGCGCTCGCCGGTCACGGCCGCGAGCATCTCCGCGAGGGATTCGGTGATGAGGCGGTCGGGCAACCGCCGTGAGGCGGAGGCGAGGGCGCTGAGGCGACCGGCGCGGGAGAAGGCGGCTTGCGGCGGACGGGCGAGCGAGGAGAGCAACTCGGCCCTTCGCAGGTCCCACACGGACTTTTCGGTTGGAGGCGACGCAGGCATTTCCGTCTTTCTGGCGACGGCTGCCGCGGATCACCACGCTTAACCCAAGCGGACCGCCGGTCGGCCGTCGCTGCCAATGAAGGCTGTGTGTTTACTGCCCATTTTGCTTCTCTGTCTTGACTCAACGTAGAACAGGTTCCGTGCCTGTCAAATTTGAGAAGCTAGGGAAAAGCCTGAAGGAAGCGGTTCACGGGGAGGCGGCTGGAAAAGGCCAAATTCCCGTCCTGCCGCGAGCGTCAGTGGAAGGAAGCCGATTTACGCCGCGCACCATGCTCAAGATTCTCGCCCCGCCTGACCGCAGCCGTCCGTTCTGCGACGGCGTGTCCCGCCGCAACTTCCTCAAGATCGGCGGCCTTGGCGCGGCGGGGCTTTCGCTGCCGCAACTGCTCGCGCTCGAAGCGCAGGCGGGCATTCGCAATTCCCACAAGTCCGTCATCCTCATCTACCTCGTCGGCGGGCCGCCGCATCAGGATATGTTCGACCTGAAGCCCGACGCGCCGCGCGAGATCGCCGGGCCGCACCGGCCCATCGGCACGAACGTGGACGGCATCCAGATCTGCGAGCTGTTCCCGCGCATGGCGAAGATGATGGACAAGTTCGCCCTCATCCGCTCCCTCGTCGGCGCGCAGAACGACCACGACGCCTTCCAGTGCTACACCGGCCACAGCCGCACCGAGATGGCTCCGGCGGGCGGCTGGGCGCCGTTCGGCAGCCTCGTGAGCCAGGTGCAAGGCCCGGTGGATCCGGCCACGCCGCCGTTCGTGAGCATGTGCTACGAATGCACGCACGGCCCCTACAACGAACCCGGCTCCGGCATGGTGAACGTGGCGCACTCCGGCTTCCGACCCGTCGGCCCCAGCCGCAGCGATCTGTTGCTCAAGGGCATCACTTACGACCGCCTCGCCGACCGCACGCGCTTGCAGGCGAGCGTGGATCAATTCCGCCGCGACGTGGATGCGAGCGGCCAGATGCAGGGCGTGGACGCCTTCACGCGGCAGGCGATGGGCCTGCTCACGTCGTCGAAACTCGCCGAAGCACTCGACCTCTCGAAGGAAGACCCGCGCCTCGTCGCGCGTTACGGACGCGGCGATGAAGTGAAACGCATCGACGACAACGGTGCCCCGCGCGTGCCGCAAAGTTTCCTCGCCGCCCGCCGCCTCGTGGAAGCCGGTGCCCGCGTCGTCACGGTGAATTACAGCAAGTGGGACTGGCACGGTGGACCGGGCAACGACATTTTCACCCGCGAACGCGAGGACTTTCCCATCTTTGACCAAGCGATCACCGCGCTCGTCGAGGACCTGCATCAACGCGGCCTGGATAAGGATGTTTCCGTGCTCGTCTGGGGCGAGTTCGGCCGCACACCGCGCATCAGCGCGCAAGTCGGTCGTGATCACTGGCCGCGCGTGGCGATGGCGTTGCTCGCGGGTGGCGGGATGCGCTGCGGGCAAGTCATCGGCTCCACCGACCGGCACGGAGGCGAGGCCAACAGCCGCCCCGTGACCTTCCAGGAAGTCTTCGCCACGCTCTACCACAACCTCGGCATTGACGTGAACACCACGACCGTCGTGGACGCGAAAGGCCGCCCGCACTACCTCGTGGACAACGGCACGCAGCCCATCCGTGAACTCGTCTGACCGGAGGGTTCCAAGTTTGAAATCCGCTTGAGGCGCAGCGGTGGGTGCGTCGTCATTCTCAGCGCGATGCCCGAAACCACTTACTCCGACCGGACTGATTCGTTTGAGGAAAAGTTGCGCCTGATCGAGGCGGCATGGCGGAAGAAGGATTTTCGTTTGGCGCGCTCGCTCGCGCACTCGCTGCGGCACTCGGCCATGCAGGCGCAGGCCGAGGAGGAAATTCCCGGCCAGCCGCTTGGGCCGGCGAAGTTCGCGCTGGTCGAGTCGCTGCCCGTGTCGTGGCGCGCGTGGGCGCGCGGGTGGAAGTATTGCCGCGCGTTGCATCTGGACGAGATGCTCGGCATCGAGCGACCGCCGGAACCGGTCGAGGTGCTCCTGAGTTTCCCGGCGGAACAGGCGGCGTCGCTCGCGCGGGAAGTGCGCGTCGCGCAGGTGGAGGACGGCGCGTTGAAAGAAGTTCCCTGTCAGGTCCACGGCGAGGTGCGGCGCGGGACCGAGCGGCTGGCGAAAGTGCTCTTCCTCGCGCGCGGCCGGAGGCACCAGCGCCAGACGTTTCTCGTCTTCCATGGCAATCCCGATGCCGAGTTGCCCGCATATCCGACAGACTTGGAGACGCGCGGCGAGGGCTTCGCGTTGGACATCGAGAACGAGTTTTACAAGGCGTCGCTCTCGCGGCAGATGGGCCAACTCGAACGCCTGAGCCTCAAGCGCGGGGCTGGGCTGGAGCTCTTCGCGGGCGGCGAAGGACACGGCGAACCGCCGGGCATTGACTGGGCGCACGACTACGCGGCGTCCGGCCACTTCCAGAAGTTCCGCGTCACGCTGTGGGAGACGTGCCCGGATTACGAGGTCGTGCGCGGGCCGCTCGCGACCATCGTGCGGCGCTGGGGTTTTCCGCAGTCGCCCGTTCATCCGGTCTTCACGCCCGCGCGGCTGCACGTGGATGTGGAATACCGCTTCTACGCGGGCCTGCCGTGGTTTCGCAAGGCCGGCACGATGCGCGCACTGAAAGCCTTCGAGGCCCCGGCCATGCGCGATGACGAATGGGTCTTCACCGGCCAGCCGTTCACCGACATCGTGTGGATGGGGCCGGACGGCAAGCTTCGCACTGGCCCGCCGGACGCGGCGCATCGCGAGAATATGTGGGCCGTCGGATTCACGAACGCGCAAACGCAAGACTCGTTCGTCGCGCTCTTCCTCGAGCACCGCGCCGATGGCTTGCCCGAGCTGAAGCACAACGGTTCGCCCTCGCTCTTCTACAAATCACACGGGCAACTCTGGAGCCGCTACCCGCTGCCGGTGAAGGACGTGCCCGCCGGCGCGGTGCTGCATCAGAAGAACGCCTACGCCGCGCTGCCCTTCACCGCGACGGACGGCCCGGCGATGCTCGAAGAACTGCGCCACCGGCTGGTGAACCCGCTGCTCGTCTCCGTCGGCGAAGTGCCGGCCAACGCAGCGGCGAAGGAACAACCCGGCCGTCTCGCGCGCCCCGGCGAGGCCGGCGACAGCCCCATCTCGAAGGCCGCGCTCTGGGCGGCGTTGCGCGATTGCAAGGACGAGCAGCTCTACACCGCCGATATCAGCGTCGTGGACCTCGGCCTCGTGCTCGACCTCCGCGTGCGCGGCGACACGGTTCACGTTTTGATGACCATGCCGCACCGCGGCCGTCCGCGGCTGGGCTACTTCGCCTTCGGCTCCGGCGGCAACTCCATGCCCGTGCAACAGCGGCTGATGAAAGTTCCCGGCGTCGGCAAGGTCATCGTCGAGCAGACTTGGGATCCTGGCTGGAACTCCAACCGCCTGACCGACGAAGGACGGCGCAAGCTCGGGCTGCCAGCGCGCGGTTGAGCGGGAATCTTCGCGGGAATCTGCGCTTGCACCGCCCGGGTGATTCCCTTAGCAATCCCGCCGCTTAACGCAACGATCTAACTACGTTTCACACCATGCCCGCTGCATTTCCTGACATCGACAAGATCCAATACGAAGGCCCCCAGTCCAAGAACCCCCTCGCCTTCAAGCACTACGACGCCAGCGCCGTCGTCGAAGGCAAGACGATGGCCGAACACCTGCGCTTCTCGGTCGTGTATTGGCACACGATGTGTGGCAACGGCACCGACATGTTCGGCTGGGGCACGGCGCAGCGCCCTTGGGAAAAGAACTTCGCCGGCCTCGACCTTGCCAAGGCCCGCGTGCCCGTCTTCTTCGAGATCTGCGAGAAGCTCGGCGCGCCTTACTACGCCTTCCACGATCGCGATGTTGCTCCGCACGGCAAGTCCCTTCGCGAATCGAACAAGTATCTCGACACCATCGCCAAGCTCCTCAAGCAGCAGCAAAAGAAGACCGGCACGAAGCTGCTCTGGGGCACCGCGCAACTCTTCGCCCATCCGCGCTACTGCCACGGCGCGTCCACGAGCTGCAACGCCGATGCCTTCGCCTTCGCCGCCGCGCAGGTGAAGAAGGCGCTCGAAGTCACGCACGAGCTGGGCGGTGAAGGCTACGTCTTCTGGGGCGGCCGCGAAGGCTACAGCTCCCTCTGGAACACCGACATGAAGCGCGAGCTGGACCACCTCGCCAAGTTCCTGCACATGGCCGTGGCCTACGCGAAGGAGATTGGTTTCAAAGGCCAGTTCTACATCGAGCCCAAGCCCAAGGAACCGACCAAGCACCAATACGACAGCGATGCCGCCGCGTGCTTGAACTTCCTCCGCGAATACGGCCTCAAGAACCATCTCAAGCTCAACCTCGAGACCAACCACGCCACGCTCGCCGGCCACTCGATGCACCACGAGCTGGAAGTCGCGGGCGCGGCGGGCGCGCTCGGCAGCATTGATGCGAACACCGGTGACCTCATGCTCGGCTGGGACACGGATCAGTTTCCGACGGACATCTATCTCACCACGCAGTGCATGTTGAGCATCCTGAAATACGGCGGCTTCACTACGGGCGGCGTGAACTTCGACGCCAAGGTCCGCCGCGAAAGTTTCGAGCCCGTGGACCTCTTCCACGCGCACATCGGCGGCATGGACGCCTTCGCGCGCGGCCTCAAGATCGCCGCCGCCATCCGTGCCGACGGTCGTCTCGACGCCTTCGTGAAGAACCGCTACCGCACCTGGGACAGCGGCATCGGCAAGGACATTGAGAAGGGCAAAGTCGGCTTCAAACAGCTCGAATCCTACATGCTCAAGAAGGGCGAAATCTCCGGCAACGAAAGCGGTCGGCAGGAGTTCTTGGAGAACTTGATCAACGAGTTCATCTGAGCGCTCTGGGCTGTCGCGTTTGACAAAACTCAACGTCCACCACGGGGTGGATGACTCTTTGTCCAGCCCACCATGGCTTGGAAGGACAGGGCGACGGCTCTTTCCTTTAATTACTAATTGAAAATCAATTAGTAGTTAGCTAGTAGTTCGCCGTGCGAAAACCAGAAACTCCCCCGCCGCTGGGGCAGTGCATAGGGCGTTTGTTGAAGCCAGCGCGCCTGGTCGAAATCGCGCAGGCCATCGGTGGGCCAACAACCGGCGGGCGCTACTGGCATTGGGATGACTTGCGCCGCAGTAAGCCGCCCGCCGGTCTGAGCCATGAGGAATGGTGGCTCGGACTGAAACTTCATCGGCAAGCAGCGAACCGAATCGTTCCGCTCCTCGATACAGCCGGGCGGGCGTTTCGCTTCTCGGTGCCGGATCTCGTGGCTGACTTGCTTCACCAGATTGATCGGGGAGGGGGAACCTTCGTTGACATGCCTGAGCAGGTGATCAGCCCTGAGCACCGGGACCGCTACCTCGTGCGCTCGCTCATGGAGGAAGCCATCACGTCCAGCCAGCTCGAAGGCGCGGCGACGACCCGCGAAGTCGCCAAACGGATGCTGGCCGAAGGCCGCAAACCGCGTGACCGGAGCGAGCGGATGATCGTGAACAATTATGCGACCATGCGGCGTATTCTGGAACTGAAAGACCAGCCGCTCACGCCTGCCTTGGTCATGGAAATCCACCGGGAAATTTCCGTGGACGCGCTGGACACACCCGATGGCGCCGGCCGCTTCCGGCGGGCAGAGGAAGACATCAAGGTGATGGACGAAATCGAGGGCACTATCTTCCACATACCCCCGCCCGCGCACGAACTGTCGGCCCGCATGGCTGCGATGTGTGACTTCGCCAACGCCAAGACCCCGGAGACGTTTGTCCATCCCGTCATCCGTGGCATCCTGTTGCACTTCTGGCTCGCTTACGACCACCCGTTCGTGGACGGCAACGGGCGGACGGCGCGCGCACTCTTCTATTGGCAGATGCTCCACACGCGCTACTGGCTGTTTGAATTCATTTCCATTTCCCAGTTCCTGCGCCTGGCTCCGGTGCAATACGGCACCGCTTTTCTGCACACGGAAACCGATGAGAACGATCTGACTTATTTCGTCATCCACCAGGCGGAAGTCATCCGCCGCGCCTTGAAGGAGCTGCACGACTACGTGGTCCGCAAATCTTCCGAAACTCGCGCCTGTCTGGATGCGCTGCAAAAGCATCCCGAGCTGAACCACCGTCAGCAGGCCTTGATCGCACACGCGGTCCGCCATCCGGGCTATGCCTACAGCATCGCCGGGCACGGTGCGCGCCACGCCGTGGTCTACCAAACTGCCCGCACCGACCTGCTGCAATTGGCCGAACTGAAACTGCTGGACCAGCGCAAAGCTGGGCGCGCCCTGGCCTTCATCGCACCCCGGGATTTGGAGGGTAGATTGCGGGCGATAGGCACCTGAACCGAGCTTCATGGTCGTCCGACGAAAGCGAACGCCAGGAGTTCTTGGAATACCTCATCAACGAGTTCATCTGAGCGGAACCGGACGGCACCCGAGGCTGGCAGAAGGCCGGCGTGCGGCACCGCGCTTCAGAGCCGCCGCAGTTTCACGCCGGTGATGATCCACTCCGGTTGGCCGTCGAGTTGCGTTTCGATCTCGGTCGTGACGTCACCCACACGGACCGTCACATCGAGTTGGTGGGGCTGCTCGTCTTTGATCTGCTGGCCGATGGCGGCTTTGGGGTCGCGCGAACCGCCATCACCATCGAGAAAATGGAGGGTGGAGCGGTGTCCCGGTCACGGATCCGCACCAGCTTGTCCTGGCCGACCTCGGCGAGGGTGCTGCCGTCGGGCGCGCCCGCCAGGCTCATGATGCGCGTGTTGGGGGTCAACGTGGACAGCAGCCGCTTGCCCGAGCTGGCCTCGAACAAATTCAGATAGTTTCGGGCGTCCTGGTAGCCTTCCAGAACAACGTGTTTCGAGCCGACCCAGGTGCCGGTGCGCGAGGCGAGATTGCCCAGCGCGAGGCGCGCGAGTTCGGCTCCGGTCGCCGCATCAAAGATGGTCTGGCCAGCGAGGAGACGCTGCCCTCCGGCATCTAACTGGGTCCACGGCAAGGCCCGGCGTGACGACCACGTGGCGAGTTCCTTGACCGTGGTGCCATCCCGCTCGAAGAGTTTGCACGGCACTTCGGCCCCGCCGGTGAGAACGCGCCGTCCGTCCGCGCTGACCGTCACGCGTTTGCCAATGGTCTCGCGCCCGCTGATCCAGATTTCGGCGCTTCCGGCCGACGCCAGTTGCTGAACGACGAAGCTGCCCGTGGGGTTCGGAAACAGCACCCAGTCGTCCCGGCCCCAGAAGCCCGCCCACGGATCGTTCACGGTGGCGGGGAAGATCCACTTGGCGGGGAGCTGGAAGACATCCCAGCACTTGGTCACCGGCCCGGCCACGATCATTTCGGCGGAGAGGGGATGCACTTTGATCCGGTCCGGCGTGCCCTCCACGCCCGAAAGCGCAAGGAGCGGCGCGCCGGTCCCGGCATCCCGCAATTGCACGCGCCTGTAGGTCTGGTTGGCCGGAACCACCAGCGCGGCAAACCGCTGGCCGTCCGGGGTGAAGGCCAGGGACCGCACGATGAACTCCGCGGCGCGGAAGTCCAAGACCACCTGGCCGTCCGCCAGCCGGAGCTTCCGCACGCCGCCCTGCTCATCCCCCAGCAGCGCAAACTGGCCATCCGGACTGATCGCGATGCAGTGGACGAAGTGCCGCGAGTCCGGCAGGGCGCGCACCTCGCGCCCGTCCTGCGCGTCGAGCAGCTTCAACGTCCGCTCGCTGAACACCGCCAGCACCGCTTCGCCCGAGGAGACGAAGCAGGCGCGGATCCACGCGGAGCCAGCGTTGTGTGCCCAGACTTGCCGCCCGGTCAGCGTCTCATGCACGCGCAAGCTCTCTGTTTCGTTGAGCTTGAGCGAGCGTTGCAGCGGCACCACCAGCAAGCGGGTGCCATCCCGGTTGAACTCAATCGCTTCCGGCGGCACCGTGGCCCACTCCGCGAGCCGCTCGCCACTGTCGCCGCGGAAAATGGCGATCTTCGTCCCGCTGCGATTGGCCACCGCCAGCCGCGAGCCGTCCGGGGAGAACGCCAGCAGGTAGCCGCGCCCGTAGTTGTTTCCCAAGCCGATCGGAAAGCTCGTCAGAGGACGGCCCGTGCGCGCCTCCATCAGGGTGACCTGGTGGTCATCGCCGGCGATAGCGAAGATCCCCGGGCGGCGCGGGTGTGCCGCGACGCCGCTGATGTGGCCGCTGGCGCGGGTGCGCAGCGTGGCGAGCGAGGTGTCGGAGCGCGGCGCGAGGTAGGCGTAGTTCAGGTCGCGCAGATCCTCCGGCACCTCACGTAGGGCCGCGCGCATGGCGGCCCCGTCGTGCTCGCGGAAGGCGGCCTCGGCCAGAGCGAGGTTCGCGCGGGCCAGCGCCTTGCGGGTGGCCTCCGTCTCGGTGAGAGCGACTCGCTCGGTGGCGGAGGCACGCACGGCCTCGGCCAGGGCCTTCGCGGCGTTGGTCTGGGACTCCTTGGCGTGAGCCTCCGCGCGTTCTTCGTTGGTTTTCGCGGTCTGGGCGTTGGCCGTGGCCAGCTCGGCGTTCCGCGTTGCCTTGCGCTCGCTCTGAAACAGTTTGAAGAGGAAGCCGATGGTCAGCAACACGATCAGGCTGGCGGCGGCGGCCAGCGTGCGATGCCGGAGGATGAACAGGCGGATGAGCGTCAGCGCCCCGGCCTCTTCCGCACTGGTGGCAAAGCCGGTCTGATACGCCTCGATGTCCTTCGCCAGCTCGGTCACGGACTGGTAGCGCTGCCCGCGGTCGCGGCGGAGTGCTTTCATCGCGACGGCGGAGAGCGCCGCCGGGATCTGGCCATCGGGGCAGTGCTGGAGCGCGCCACCGGCGTGGGCGGCCGGGACCGCAATGCCCGATTCGATGCGGGCCACTGTGTCCGGGCCTGCCAACTCGATAGGTGCAGTGATGGAGCCGGAGCAGACCTTGCCAAGGACTTCCTCAACGGTTTCCCCATCCACCGGCGGACGCAGGGCGAGGATGGCCTATAGGATGGCGCCAAGGGAATACACGTCAGCCCGCGCGTCAATCGGTGCGCCGGCGCCGGCCGCCTGCTCGGGGGACAAGTAATTCGGCGTGCCGAGGACGGTGCCCTCCATCGTCAAGTGGGTCGAGGACGGCATCGGCAGCAAACGGTCGGAAACCGCTTCCGGCAGCGGGCTAGGTGGCAGGGCTCCGGCGGAAGGCAACGTAGAAGTGACAATCGCCGCCCCTGCCGGCGAGGCGGGCGAGGCGAGCAAGGTTTCGTCTGCCACAGAGGTCGGAGCGGCCGGGCTCGCCCCAGCGCCGTGAGGGAATTCCGCTGCCGGCAGCAGTGCGGCCGGACTCTCGGGGAGAATTTTCGCCAGGCCCCAGTCCATCACGAGCACTTCGCCGAAGTCGCCCACCATGATGTTCGCCGGCTTGAGGTCGCGATGGATCACGCCCCGGGAATGCGCGAAGGCTACGCCATCGCAGACCTTCAGGAAGATGGTGAGCAACTGACTGAGCGGGTATCTGGCCAGCGTCGCGGCCTCGCCGTCTCGCAAGCGATTGAGCACGTCGGCCAGCGTCACGCCGCGCACGAGCTTCATGGTGTAGAAGAGCCGTCCGTGCTCATCAGCGCCCAAGTCATGCGCCGGGACGATGTTCGGATGTGCCAACTGGCCGAGCACCCGGGCCTCCTGCAGGAAGCGCTGCTTCTCCTCCTCGCTCGCGTTGCCGCCCCGTAGCATCACCTTCATCGCGACCGAGCGGCCGAACTTGCAGTCCTGCGCATCCAGCACCGCACCCATCCCGCCGCGGGCAAGCTCGCGGCGGGCGCGATACGGGGAACCTGAAGTGGGAGCCAGCACAGCGCCCAGCGTAGTGCCGTTTCCACGCATGTTCAATCCCAGCGTGGAATCGGGCGTGCACTTCGGCGGGCCAGCGGTCCCGGGTTTCGCGCGGTGTGATCGCGGGGCCGAGCCCATGGCCGCCTCGACGCCTACGTGAAGAACCGTGGGACAGCGGCATCGGCAGGGACAGCGAGAAAGGCAAAGTCGGCTTCAAGCAGCTTGAAGCCTACACGCTGAAGCGTGGAGAGGCGGTGAACGAAAGCGGCCGGCCGGAGTTCTTGGAGAACCTGATCAACGAGTTCATCTGACCAACCCGATTCGGCGGGGCGCGCTCTCGCGCAACTTTGCGCAGGACGGACCGTGGGAAACGGGAGCGATCTCCGGTTTTCAACGCCACCGTGAACGCGCCTCCCTCTTGAGGCTTCCGCCGTGGGGCCGGCTTCGGGTAAGGTGTCCGGCACGAAATGTATTCGCCGAAGCTCGATGACTTTCTGAAGCTCGCGTCGCAGGGAAACCTCATCCCCGTCACGCGCCGCATCCTCGCGGACTTCGAGACGCCGCTGTCCGCCTACAAGAAGATCCGCGGACAGGGCGAATCGTTCCTGTTCGAGTCCGTGGAAGGCGGCGAGCACCTCGGCCGCTCCTCCTTCGTCGGTTGCAACCCGCGTGCCGTCATCAAGCAGACCGCCAACCGCATCGAGGTCATCGCCGACGGCAAGGTGGTCGAGAAGTTCGCCATCCCCGCGCCCGGCAAGGAACCCTGCGACCAGTGCGTGCGCGACGGCCTCGAAGTCGTCCAGCGCGTGCTCGCGCGTTACCGGCCCGTGAACGTCCCCGGCCTGCCGCGCTTCACCGGCGGCGCGGTGGGCTTCATCGGCTACGAGTTCATCCACGACGTGGAGCCGGTCGTGCCGCGTCCGCCCAAGGACGAGCTGGGCACGCCGACGCTTTACTTCCTCATCGCTGACGAGTTGCTCATCTTCGACCGCGCACAGCAGACCATCACGATTTTGGTGAACGCGGTTTTGGACGATGCCGCCTCGCCGACCGAAGCTTACGAGCGGGCGATCGAGGAAATTGACCGGCTCGTTTCCCTGCTCGAACAGCCGCTGGAGAATTTGCCCGCCACGTTGCCATGCGAAGTCGCTCCCGCGCCGTTCGAGTCGAACACGCCGAAGGAAAAGTTCATCGCCAACGTGCTCGTAGCGAAGCAACACATCACGGCTGGCGACATCATCCAAGTAGTCGGCTCTCAGCGCTTCAGCGTTCCGCTCACGGCCAGCCCGCTCGATCTCTACCGCGCCGCGCGCACCATCAATCCGTCGCCTTACATGTTTCTGCTGGAGCTGGACGGTTTCGCGCTCGTGGGCGTCTCGCCGGAGATTCATGTGCGCTGCGAGGACCGGTTGATTGAGATTCGCCCGATCGCCGGCACGCGCCCACGCGGCGCGACGCACGACGAAGACCTCGCGATGGAGAAGGAACTCCTCGCTGACCCGAAGGAACGCGCCGAGCACGTGATGCTCGTGGACCTCGCGCGCAACGACATCGGGCGCGTGTGTGATTACGGCAGCGTGCAGGTGAAGGAGCTGATGGTCATCGAACGCTACAGCCACGTCATGCACATCGTCTCGCAGGTTGAAGGTCATCTGGCGGCGGACAAGAACGCGTTCGACCTCATGCGCGCGACGTTCCCCGCCGGCACGGTGAGCGGCGCGCCGAAGATTCGCGCGATGCAAATCATCTCCGAGCTGGAAGGCACCACGCGCGGGCCGTATGCGGGTTGCGTGGGCTACTTCAGCTTCAACGGCAACTGCGATACCGCCATCACCATCCGCACCGCGCTGGTGAAGGACGGGAACGTCTTCGTCCAAGCCGGTGGCGGCTGGGTCACGGACAGCGACCCCGAGGCGGAGTTTCAGGAGACGGTCAACAAGTCCAAGGCGATGCGGAAAGCCGTGGCGCTGGCGGAGACCTTTGCGCGAGCGGACTGAACTGCTCACAGTGCGATGGACAGTCCTTTGCCTACTTTGTCCGTCTGCTTCTTCAAGACAGAAACCGGTCGCGAGCCGGGGCGCGAGTGGCTCAGGTCACTGCCCCGCGAGAATCGCCGCATCATCGGCGAGGACATCAAGACGGTGCAGTTCGGTTGGCCACTCGGAATGCCGTTGGTTCGCAAGCTCGATCGCGACTTGTGGGAGGTGCGTGTCCGCCTGCCGGATGGCATCGCTCGCGTGCTCTTCACCGCGGGCGAGGGCCGCATGGTATTGCTCCACGGCTTCATCAAAAAATCGCAGAAGACCCCGGCTGATGACTTGGCATTGGCAAAGGCACGTCTGCGCCTGCTACACTAACCTCATGAAGAAAGTGCACGTCGGCTCCAACTTTGATGATTTCCTCGCCGAGGATGGCCTGCTTGCGGAGTGCGAGGCTGGAGCGCTGCGTCGTGTCGTCACTTGGCAGCTCGAACGGGAAATGAAGCGCCGCCGCATCTCCCGCACGACGCTCGCTAACCGCATGAAGACGAGCCGCGCGACGTTGGATCAACTTTTTTCAGAGACCGGGGCACCGGTGACTTTGCAGTTGCTAGAACAAGCGGCACTAGCGTTGGGCCGACGATTGAAAGTCGAACTGGCCTGACGGGATTTCACCGCCCGTTGCAAGGGAGCTTACGCCTTACGCCTCCCGGGCCATCCGCCGGCGCGTCCACCAGCCGCCGAACTGATCCAGCACCACCGCGAGGATGACCGCCGCACCGATGATGATGCGGCTGTAGTTCTGATCAATGCCGAGGATGACGATGCCGTTGTCGATCATCTTGATGATGAGCGCGCCGAGCAACGCACCGAGCGCCGAGCCTTTGCCACCGGAGAGGCTCGCGCCACCCACGACGGCCGCGGCGATCACGTCGAGTTCATAGCCTTGGCCATCACCGCTGGTGGCGCTGCCGTAGTATCCGATGGCCAGCAGCGCCGCGACGCCCGCCGTGAGGCCCGAGAAGATGAACACCTTGAGTTTCACCCACGGCACGCGGATGCCGCTGAACTGCGCGGCCTGCTCGTTACCGCCCACCGCATAGATGTGCCGGCCGGGCACGAGGCAGGACAGGTAGAAGGTTCCGATGATCGTGACCGCGAGCATCATGCCCAGCGGCACGAGGCTCAAGCCGTCGCCCGTCTCCCAGCGAATCAGGTAGCGGAACGCCTCCGGGAAGTCGCCGATGGACTGGCCGTTCGTGATGACGAACGCCTCGCCCCGGTAAATCGCCATCGTGCCCAGCGTGATGATGAAGGGATGCACCCGCAGCGCCACGACCATCGCGCCGTTGAGCACGCCCGCGAAAAAGCCGACCAGCAGGCACGTGGTGATTCCCATGATGAGCGCTTCGTGCGGCGGCGAGTTCGCCAGTGCGCCGCTTGGCCCGAAGGCCCGGAAGACCAGCGCGCCGAGCACCGACGCGAGCGCATAGATCGCCCCGACGCTCAAGTCAATCTGCCCGGCGATGATGATGAAGGTCGCGCCCACCGCCATGATGCCGATGAAGCTCGTGTCCTTCGCAAGCTGCGTGAGGTTGGCGGCGTTGAGAAACTTGTTCTTCTCCTCGAACACCGGCACACGCTCGCCCTTCACCTCCTCGAACACCCGCTCACGCATGCCGCTCTCGTTGACCTTGAGCTTGGGCACCTTCACCGTGCCGCCGAAGAAGGCGAGGAACGCCCCGAGGACCAGGACCACCAGCACCAACCCGAACTCCTGCATGCCGAAAATCGCCGAACGGGCGCGCACGGTGATGCGTTTGGCGGTGTCCATCTGTTGGGGGCGGATGGTAGCAGGCGACGCAAGCCCCGCAATCCCGCGCTGTGATTTTCTCCTTACCCACGTCGGGCCGGCCCGCTAGCGTGCGCGCTTTGAATTGAAATGAAGAAGCCGTCGCTGCTGGTGATTTTCCTCACGGTGTTCATTGACCTCGTGGGCTTTGGCATCGTGCTGCCGCTGCTGCCGATCTTCGCGCGCACGCTGGAGGCGAGCGGTTTGGTAATCGGACTGCTGATGGCCTCGTTTTCGGCCATGCAGTTCATCTTCGCGCCTGTGTGGGGGCGCCTATCGGACCGCATCGGGCGGCGGCCGGTCCTGCTCGTGAGCACGGCGGGCGCGGCGATTTCGTATGCGCTCTTCGCGGTCGGCTCGGGCCAAGCTGGTTCAGCAGCGCTCACGCTGCTCTTCGTCTCGCGGCTCTTCGCGGGCATTTGCGGCGCGAACATCACCGTCGCGCAGGCTTACATCGCCGACATCACGCCGCCCGAGGAACGCTCGAAGCGCATGGGTCTGGTCGGTATGGCTTTCGGCCTCGGCTTCATCTTCGGCCCCGCGCTCGGCGGGCTGGGCTTGAAGTTCGGCAACGTCACCACGCCGGGTTGGATCGCAGCGGCGTTGTGCGCAGTGAATTTCGTCTTCGCCTACGCACGCCTGCCGGAGAGCTGGCAGCCGGGGTCGGCCACGGCGGCGGAGCAGCGCCCGCGCTGGGAGCAGGTGCGCCACACGCTCGCGCGTCCCGGCATCGCGCTGCTGGTGCTCGTGTTCTTCCTCGCGACGTTCAGCTTCGCGTGTTTTGAAACGACCCTCGGCCTGCTGGTCTCGCTGAACTTCGGCCTCAAGTTCGAGACGATCAAAGGGGTAGTCCACGTCTACGACGACAAGGTGGTTTACCTCTACACGTTCTGCGGCCTCGTCGGCGCGCTCGTGCAAGGCGGACCGCTCGGGCGCGCGGTGAAGAAGCTCGGCGAGCCAGCGCTTATCGCGGTGAGTTTGTTCCTCGTGGCGCTGAGCCTCGGCACGCTGCCGTTCATTCACGGCTGGGCGCTGCTGCTCGGTTCGCTCGCGGCCCTGGCGATTGGTTCCAGCCTCACGCGCCCGCCGGTGTTTGGATTGCTATCGCAACTCACGCCCGCCGACGAACAAGGCGCGACCCTTGGCGTCGCCCAGAGCGCCGGCAGCCTCGCGCGCATCTTCGGCCCGCTCTTCGCGGCGACGCTCTTCGACGCCCATCCCTCCTGGCCGTATCTCGCCTGCGCGGGCATCTCGCTGCTCGCGGGGGTCATCGCCTGGAGCAAGCTGCACCACGCGGTCAAGCCGGCCAGCGCGTAGTCCGACTCACGGCAGCCGTTCGCCGCGCGCGGCTTCGAGCAGCCGATACCATTCCTCCCGGGACAACTCCACGCGCGGCGCGTTCGCGCCTTCGCGGATTTTCTCCGGCTTCGTCGAGCCGACGATCGGCACGATGCCCGCGGGATGTTTCAACAGCCACGCCAGCGCCACCGTGCCGCGCGTGCTGCCGCGCACGCGGGCCAGCGCGTCGAGTTCGAGCACGATCCGCTCGACGCGATAATTCTCCTGCGACGGCAGCAGGCGTCGCGCGCCTTCCGCGAGCAGGCCGCCCGCGAGCGGGCTCCACGCCATCGGCGTGACGCGCTCGGCAAGACATTGGTCCAGCGTGCCGTCGTTGAAGCTCGCGAGCTGCGCCAGGCTGATTTCGATTTGGTTGACGATGAGCGGAAACGCCATCGCGCGTTGCAACGCCGTGAGCTGCGACGGCCGGAAGTTGCTCACGCCGAACTCGCGCCCCTTGCCCTGCTGGCGGAGTTGCGCGAAGGCGACGGCGACTTCATCCGGGTTCATCAGCCAGTCCGGGCGGTGCAGTTGGTAGAGGTCAATCGTCTCCACGCCCAGCCGCCGGAGGGATTGCTCGCAGCTCCACACGATGTGCGCGGCGGAGAAATCATAACGAAACGGTGCTTCCGGCACCGGCTCGCCCGCGAGGCGGATGCCGCACTTGGTCGCGATGAACACGCGGTCGCGCATCCCGCCGACCTCGCGCAGCACGTCGCCGAAGGCTTTCTCCGCTCGCCCGCCGCAGTAGATGTCCGCGTGGTCGAAGAGCGTGTAGCCGGCTTCCAGCGCCGCGAGCACAGCCGCGCGCCCGACGGTGCGGCCGAGTTCTTCCGTGTCCGCGATGCGCCAGCAGCCGTAGGCGAGGCGGCTCGTGCGTAAGGAACTTTTGCCGAGGAGAATGGTGTTCATGGTCGCAAGTGGGCGCAGCGTAAGCACGCTCCCGGAGACCGGGAAGGGAAAACGCGGTAGCCGCCGCCGGGAGGACAACTGCCAAACGCTTCACGCCCGCCACTTCAACTCGGATTTCTTCCCGTGGGCGGCGTGTTGCTCGTTGTGCACCTGGACTGCAACGCGGTCACCAACTCGCGTAGCGCACAGAGTTCGTGGCTCATTGCATCATGAGCCGCAGTAGACAGTCGGGTTACACCTGACTTCGACCAGCCATTGGCGGCTGCGGCAGTCAACCATGCAACGCCCGCTACACCCCCACCAGCGGCAATGAGTTGGTCGCGGGCAGGACCATGTGCTCGGTTTCGTCCAGCGGCGGCGCGTCCAGCTCGCCGCGCCGGAGGATGCGCGTGTCGTCGTCTGCAGGACGGAGGAAATCCTGCATGAAGCGCCGCAGGCTCTCGGTGTTTGGGCCGACGCGGTTGATGAAGAGGTAGCGCTCCATGTCGTTCATCATCGCCTCGGCCGTGCCGTAGCGAAGCGCGGGGTCGCGTTCCAGCGCGCGGCGGAGGATATTGTCCAGCTCGGTGTCGATGCGGCTGTCCAGCACGGTGAAGTCCGGCAGCGGCGCCTCTGCGATGCGACGGCGGGTGTCATCGAGGTTCTCGCCGGCGAAGGGATTGTGGTTCAGGAGCAGCGTCGCCAGTGCCACGCCGGCCGTGAACACATCCGAACGCAGGTCCAGCGCCTTGCCGGAGATCTGCTCCGGGCTCATGAAGTCCGGCCGGCCAACGATGACATCGGGGCTGTCCTTGGGCAGAAAGCCTCTCGCGCGCGCGATGCCGAAGTCGGTGAGCTTCACGTCGCCTTGAAAGCTCACGAGGATGTTGCGCAGGTGCGCGTCGCGGTGCACGAGGCCGAGGGGTTTGCCGTCGTCGCCCGATAGGCTGTGCGCATACGAGAGCCCGCGCAGCACGCGGTGGACGATGTAAACCGCGAAGTCCCGCGGGAGCCGTGCGCCCTGTGATGCCAACCGCGCGAGGAGTTTCTGGCAATTGAGGCCATGCACGAACTCCATCACGATGAAGATGTGGTTGGAGGTGCGCCCGAGGTTGTAGACTTGGGCGATATTCGGGTGGACGAGCCGCGCCACCAGCCGCGCCTCGCCGATGAACGCCTTCACCACCTCGGACTGGCCCGCGGTGGACGGCTCGATGAGCTTGAGGGCGACCTTTTTGGCGAAGCCATAGGCGCCGATCTGCTCGGCCTCATACACCACGCCCATGCCGCCCTTGGCGATGAGCTTGCCCAGGCGGAAGCGCGCCGAGGCCTTCAGCTCCTCGCCGTCATCCACCAGACCCCGAATCAAATCTACGAAACTGGCCATGTCCTAAAAAGTCTGCGTGTCAGTGGGCGTCCGCGAACGGGGAATTGATTCAAACCGGTCGCATCCTTGACACCACGGACGCGGGGAACATGCATGAGGGCGGTGCGCCGCACAAGCCCCGGCTGGCTCGCAATCTTCAGGCGGGCTGTGCCTGCAGCGTGGTGCCGCCCAGCGGGGCGGTCTCGTGGAAATGGCCGAAGTGCCGGTATTTCCCGTAGCGCTGGCGGAGCCGCTCGCTGGTGGAGAGCGCGTCAAGTTGGGCGAGGTGCTTGAGCAGGTGCTTCTGGACCGTCGCAGCGGTCGTTGTCAGGTCGTTGTGCGCGCCGCCGAGTGGTTCGGGGACGATCTCGTCCACCAGGCCAAGTTCCAGCAAGTCCTTCGCCGTGATGCGCAGTGCCTCGGCTGCCTTGGACGCAGCCGCGCGGTCCTTCCACAGAATCGCCGCGCAACCCTCCGGGCTGATGACCGAGTAATACGCGTTCTCCAAAATCAACACCCGGTCCGCCACGCCGATGCCCAGCGCGCCACCGGAGCCGCCCTCGCCGATGACCACGGCGATGATGGGCACTTCGAGCAGCGTCATCTCCCGCAGGTTCACCGCGATGGCTTCGGCGATATGCCGCTCCTCCGCGCCGATGCCGGGATATGCGCCCGCCGTGTCGATGAGGGTGATGATCGGCAGGCCGAACTTGTCGGCGAGGCGCATGAGCCGCAGCGCCTTGCGGTAGCCCTCCGGGTGGGCGGAGCCGAAGTTCCGCTGGATGTTCTCCTTCGTGTCGCGGCCCTTCTGCGTGCCAATGACCATCACCGGACGGTCCGCCAGCTTCGCGAAGCCCGCGACCATTGCCCGATCGTCGGAATAAAGCCGGTCGCCGTGCAGTTCGGAAAAGTCCGTGAACACCGTCCGGAAGTAATCGAGGGTGTAAGGCCGCTTCGGGTGCCGCGCCAGCATGACCCGCTGCCAGGGCGTGAGGTTCTGGTAAATCTGCCGCCGGGTCTCCTCCATCTTCCGCTCCATCTGCTTGACCTCCTCATCGAGGTTGATGCCGATGGAATGCTTCTCCGGGTGTTTCTTCAGCTCGTCGAGCTTGCGCTGCAACTCGATGATGGGCTTCTCGAACTCGAGCTGATGTTTCATGCGCTGGCGAGTCTACGGAGCGGTCGGGGCAGTGGCAACGCGAATTCCCTTTGGCAGAGGCGCGCGTTGACGGTCACCACGCCCAACCTCTAGCGTGCCGCATCCGCCATGAACGCCGCCACCTCTGTCCAGTCCCGCCGGGAATTCCTCCACGCTTCCGCCGCCCTGACCGCCGGTGCGCTCGCCGGCTGTGCGACGCCCAACGCTGCCTTGAAACAAGGCTTCATTGACGCCCACGTCCACGTCTGGACGCCGGAGACGGAGAAATTCCCCCTCGCCACCGGCTACCAAAAGCCCGCCATGCAGCCGCCGAGCTTCACGCCGGAGGAATTGCTCGCGCTGGCCCGGCCCCACGGCGTCACGCGCGTCGTGCTCATCCAGATGAGCTTCTACCGCTTCGACAACCACTACATGCTCGATGCGATGCGCCGCTTCCCGGGCGTCTTCGCCGGCGTGGGCATCGTGGACGACAGCGCCACGCGACCACAGGACGCGATGCGCGCGTTGGCAAAGCAAGGCGTGCGCAGCTTCCGCATCAGCCCCGGCTCGCAGCCGATTGACACCTGGCTCGGCTCGCCCGGCATGGCGGCGATGTGGCAGTGCGCCGGTGAGGACGGCCTCGCCCTCTGTCCGTTGGTCGGCCCCAACGCGCTCGCCGGCCTCGCCGCGATGTGTGCGAAGTTCCCGCAAACCCGCGTGGTGCTCGACCACTTCGCGCGCATCGGCACGGGCGGGACGTTTCCTGAAGCCGAAGTCGCGCAGCTCTGCGCGCTCGCGAAATTCCCGCACGTCCACGTCAAGGCGTCGGCCTTCTACGCCTTTGGCCAGAAGCGCGCGCCCTACCTCGACTTCGGTCCGATGATCCGCCGCCTCCGCGACACCTTCGGCCCGCAACGCCTCATGTGGGCCACGGATTGTCCCTACCAAGTCCAGCGCGGCCACACCTACGCCGACTCCATCGCGCTCATCCGCGACCGCCTCGACTTCCTCTCCACCACCGACCGCGACTGGATGCTCCGCCGCACAGCAGAGAGGGTCTTCTTCGCCTGACCGCCACATCAATCCATGGCAACCCGCCGGGCACGGAGCCGCCGGTGGCGGCTACCGGGTGCTGAAGCGATAGACCGTGGTGCTCTTGAGGGTCTTGCCCGGCTGTAAGATCGTGCTCGGGAAGGATGGCTGATTCGGCGAGTCGGGATAGTGCTGCGTCTCCAGACAGAAGCCGTTGCGGAACTGGTAGGGCTGGCCGCGTTTGCCGACCGATTTGCCGTCCAGGAAATTGCCGCAGTAGAACTGCAGTCCCGGCTCGGTAGTGAGCACTTCCATCCGGCGGCCGGTCGTCGGCTCGTGCACGATCGCGGCCAGCGCGAGGCTGCCGTTCTGGCTGTCGAGCACCCAGTTGTGGTCGTAACCACCACCGAACTTCATCTGCTCGTCCGTGGAGTTCACCCGCTCGCCGATGGCGTGCGGTGTGGTGAAATCAAACGGCGTGCCTTTCACCGAACGCAGCTCGCCGGTGGGGATGAGGCCGGCGGTCACGGGCGCGATCTTCGCGGCCTTGAACGTCAGCTCGTGGCCGAGGATGTCGCCGTTGCCCTCGCCCTTGAGGTTGAAGTAGCTGTGCTGCGTGACGTTGACCGGCGTGGCCTTGTCCGTGGTCGCGGTGTATTCGATGCGCCAGTCGTTGTCGTCGGTGAGCCAGTAGGTCACGTTGAGGTTCAGGTTGCCGGGATAGCCTTCTTCGCCGTCCTTGCTCAGGTAGCTGAACTTCACGCCCTGCGCGCCCGCCTTCGTCAGCCCCTCGGCCCGCCAGACGACCGTGTCAAAGCCCTTCAAGCCCCCGTGCAACGCGCACGGCATGCCACCGGGCTCGTTGTTCGTCGCGAGCGAGTAAGTTTTGCCGGCGAGGGTGAACTTGCCGTTCGCGATGCGGTTGCCGTAGCGGCCGACAATCGCGCCGAAGTAGGGCGTGCCCTTGAGGTAGTCGGCGAGCGTGTTGTGCCCCAGCACGATGTCCGCGCTCTTGCCCTGGCGGTCGGGCGTTTCGAGGCTGACCACGATGGCGCCGTAGGTCATCGCCCGGAGCTTGATGCCCTTAGCATTGGTGAGGGTGTAGATTTCGACGGGCGTGCCGTCGGCGGTTTTGCCGAAGGGCTGGCCTTCCGGTTTGCCAGCGGCGGATGCGTTGAGGATGGTGGCGGCCATGAGGAGCAGGCGAAGCAGGTTTTTCATTGGCAGAGCACTTTGACCTGCCGCGACCACGGCAGGGGTGATGTATTGGTGGGCGCAGACTAAACGCCGCTTCGTCGCGGACAAGGCTGGAATGAGTCTGGCGGCCCGGGCCGCAACCTGCTTTTCTCCCGCTCCACCATGCAAGCACAGCACTCCTTGAGCGGCCAAACGGTCATCGTCACCGGTGGCGCACGCGGCTTCGGCGCGGGCATCGCTGAAGCCTTTGCCCGAGCTGGCGCACACATCTGGATCACCGGGCGCAATGAGGCGCGGCTGACCGCCACCGCCACCCGACTCGGGGTCACGCCCTTCGTGGCCGACGTGGCGGACGGCGCGGCATGGGACCGCTTGATGGCAGCGGTGCTGGCCCGGCACGGCCGGCTGGACATCCTCATCAACAACGCCGGTGAAGGCGTGAAGATCAGCCCGGCGGCCGAGCAGACGGACGCGGCCATCGCCCAGTCACTGGCCAGCAATCTCACCGGCACCATCCTCGGTTGCCGGCGTGCAGCCGCCATCATGCAGCGGCAGGGCGGCGGACTAATCGTGAACGTGGGCAGTGCGTGCTCCACCCACGCGTGGCCGGGCTGGAGCGTTTATTCCGCTGCCAAGGCGGGCCTGCTGCAATTCACACGCTGCCTGCTGACGGAGTTGCGCCCGCACGGCGTGCGGGTCACGTCCGTGCTGCCGTCGTGGGGCCAGACGGACTTCACCGAGGGCGCGGCGCTTCCGCCCCGCCCGCCCGAGGTGCTGGCCCAATGCATTGCCCCTGCCGATCTCGGCACGCTGCTGGTGCAACTCGCGCAGATGCCCGCGCATCTCGTGACCGAGGAACTCCGCCTCTGGCCGAT
>JBJTAU010000030.1:0-12423 GCA_046090965.1 Limisphaerales bacterium
CCTTGAGTTCGAGCTTGGTGCCCTCGCTGAAGTCCTTCTCCCACGTCACGGACGGGAAGAATCGCTCCAGCCGGAAGCGGTCGGTGGCGCGCGTGGTCGCGGTGCGGTTGGCGTTGTAGTTCGGTCCGGCGGTCAGCGAGAGGCCGCCCGGCTCGCCTTGTTCCTCCTGGTAGCCGTCGAAGGCGAAAATCCACCGGCTGTCCGTGTCCGCGTCGAGCACGAGCTTCACGCTACCGGAGTAGAGGTTCACGTCGCTGTTCGCGGCGCGGAAACCGTCCGTTTCACGGTGGTGGAAGTAGGCGTAGTAGCCCACGCGCCCCTCCGTGCCGGTGGCGTAGTTGAAGGTCGAGTAAAGGTTGTCCGTGCCGAAAATCTGCGTCGAGCCGGCGGCGAATTTCGTCGCGCGGCCGGGCTGGTGCGTCACGTAGTTCAGTGCGCCGCCGGGCTGCGGTCCATACATCAGTGAGGCTCCGCCCCGGATGAACTCCAGCCGGTCCACCGTGTCCAGCGGCGGCGTGTAGTAGGCCTCCGGATAGCCGAGCATATCCGCGTGGATGGGAATGCCGTCCTTGAGCACCTGCATGAACTGGGCGCGGCCGGGTGCCAGGCCGCGATAGCCAATGCTTAACAGCGGCGTGGTCTCCTCGCTTAACAGCAGGCCCGGCGTGAGCGAGAGCGCCTGCCGGTAGTTGTTGTTCACGATCGTTGGCAGCGCATCGAGGTCGAGAACCGTGGTCTTCTTGCCCGAGTAAATGCGCGTGCCTTCGACCGCGGGGAGGAAGGCGGGCTGGACCTGCGGACTGGCCTCCGACTCGCCGGTGACGACGACCGTGGGCAGTTTGACCGGGCCGTTGGGGCTCTGCGCAGACGCGAGGCCGGCAAGGAGGATGGGTTTGAGGAGCGTCGCCGTGATAAACGCGCGGCGCGCGGCGAAGGCAGGGAACTTGGTTTCTTTCATGTTGCTCGGCGCGTCCAGGCGGGCCGTGCGGCGAGAGCACTGGCAACTTCAGCAGCAGGCACCACACACAACACCACCGGCCCGCCCGAACGCGGCTGTTTCTACGCGAAGGCTGGCAGGAGCGCTTTCGGGGGCTTGCGGAAAATTTGCGGTCGCTTGCGGCACCGGGAACTGGGAACGACCTTGCTTCTCCAAACGCGTCGTTAAGCACAAACGCCGTCCGGAGGCCGGACGGCGTTCGCGACTGATGAGCGCTCGGGCTAGCTGGCCGCGACGGCTCCCTCGGCGGAAGCGCTGGCCTTCTGCGAGAAGGTGAGCTTGCCGTCGGCGGCGGAGACTTGGACCGGCTCGCCGGGGTTCAGGCTGCCGCGCAGGAGTTCCTCGGCGAGCGGGTCTTCGAGGTGCTTCTCCACGCTGCGGCGCATCGGCCGCGCGCCGTATTGCGGGTCGAAACCTTTCACCACGAGGAAGTCCCTCGCCTTCTCGTCGAGCACGAGCGTGATGCTCTTGTGCTTGAGCCGCTCCATGACCTTCGTGACTTCGAGGTCGAGGATGGTGACGAGGTCGGGCTTGGTGAGCTGGCGGAAGACGATGACGTCGTCGAGGCGGTTGAGGAACTCGGGGCGGAAGGCTTTCTTCGCCTCGTCGAGCGTCTTCTCCTTCATCTTGTCGTAGCTGGAGTCGTCCTTGGCCGCGCCGAAGCCGATGACGCTGTTCTTCTTCAGCGTCTCGGAGCCGACGTTCGACGTGAGCAGGATGATGGTGTTGCGGAAGTCAATCACGCGGCCCGTGTTGTCGGTGAGTTTGCCCTCCTCCAGAATCTGAAGGAGCATGTTCATCACGTCTGGGTGGGCCTTCTCAATCTCGTCGAACAGCACCACGCAATACGGCTTGCGGCGCACCTGCTCGGTGAGCTGGCCGCCTTCCTCGTAGCCGACGTAGCCCGGCGGCGAGCCGACGAGCCGCGACACGGTGAACTTCTCCATGTATTCGCTCATGTCGAGCTGCACGAGGTTCTTCGCGTCGCCAAACATCTGCTCGGCCAGCGTTTTGGCGAGGAGAGTCTTGCCCACGCCGGTCGGCCCGAGCAGCGCGAAAGTGCCGATGGGGCGCTTCGGATCTTTAAGGTCCGCGCGTGAGCGGCGCAAGGCCGTCGCCATCGCGACCACGGCGTCGTTCTGGCCGATGATGACCTTGGAGAGCACCTTTTCGACTTCGAGCAACTTCTGCGTCTCGTCCTTCTCCATCCGCTTGAGCGGAATGCCCGTCCACTTGGAGACGACGTGGAGAATGTCATCCTCGTCCACCTTGACGCGCTTCTCCTCCTTCGCCTCACGCCAGGACTTGAGCGTGGCTTCGAGTTTTTCCTTCGCGTGCTTCTCCTTGTCGCGGTAGGAGGCCGCGCCCTCGAAATCCTGTTCCTTGATCGCGCGCTCCTTGCGGTTCTTAAGCTCCTCGATCTCCGCCTCCTGGTCCTTCAAGTCAGGCGGGCGGGTCATCGCGCCGATGCGCGCGCGGGAACCGGCCTCGTCCATCACGTCAATGGCCTTGTCCGGCAGGAAGCGGCCCGTGATGTAGCGGTCGGAAAGCTTCACGCTGGACTCGACGGCGGCGTCGGTGATCTCTGCGCGATGGTGCTCCTCGTATTTCCCACGCAGTCCCTTGAGGATGGCGATGGCGTCCTCGATGGACGGCGGCTCGACCTTTACGGACTGGAAGCGGCGTTCGAGCGCGGCGTCCTTCTCGATGTATTTGCGGTATTCGTTGAGCGTGGTTGCGCCAATGCACTGCATCTCGCCGCGCGAGAGGGCGGGCTTGATGATGTTGCTCGCGTCCATCGTGCCCTCGGCGCTGCCCGCGCCCACGATGGTGTGCATCTCGTCAATGAACAGGATGATGTTCTTGTTCTTCCGGATCTCGTCCATCACCGCCTTGATGCGTTCCTCGACCTGGCCGCGATACTTCGTGCCCGCGACCATCAGCGCGAGGTCCAGCACGATGACGCGCTTGTCGCGGAGGATTTCCGGCACGTTGCCCTTCACGACCTCCTGCGCGAGGCCCTCGACAATGGCGGTCTTGCCCACGCCCGCCTCGCCGAGCAGCACCGGGTTGTTCTTCGTGCGGCGGCAAAGGATCTGGATCACGCGCTCGATCTCCGTCTTGCGCCCGATGACCGGATCCATCTCGCCCTTGCGCGCGATTTCCGTAAGGTCGCGGCCAAACGCCTTCAACGCCGGTGTCTTGTTCTCGCCCTTCTTATCGCCGCCTTCCTTCTTCTCGCCCTCGCCACCGCCGGCGGTCTCCTCGCCTTGGTTCTGAAAATTCGGATCCAGCTCCTTCAGGATTTCCGAGCGCACGTGCTCGATGTCAATGTCCAGCTCCTTGAGCACCTTCGCTGCGACACCATCGCCTTCGCGCAGCAGGCCCAGTAAAATGTGCTCGGTGCCAACGTAAGTGTGGTTGAGCTGCTTGGCCTCCCTCGACGCGAGCGAGAGCACTTTCTTGACGCGCGGCGTGTAGGGGATGTTGCCAACCTGCTTCTGGTCGGGACCGGCCTTGGACTGTTTCTCCACCTCCTGCCGGACGGTCTCAAGGTCGAGGCCCATCTTCTGGAGGACGTTCACGGCGACACCCTGGCCGAGCTTGATGAGGCCGAGGAGCAGGTGCTCCGTGCCGACGAAATTGTGGTTGAAGCGGTCCGCCTCCTTCCGCGCGAGGGCCAGAACCTGCTGGGCGCGCGGGGTGAAATTGCTCATCTCATCGCTCATGGGGCGAAATTGCAGCGCGAACGCCGCTTTGTCCAGTTTTCCATCGGCAAGTTCGTGCGATGGCTTGAAATGAAATCTGGCGTCAACGTGCTGACGACGATCACTTCCCCTCGCCCGCCTTCTTCGGCGCGGTTTTCGTCGCCGCCTTGGGCGCGGGCGTGGCTTTCTTGTCGAGGTTCTGGTTCAGGTCGGCTTCTGCGAACGTCGTCTTCGCGCCATCCGCCGGGACTTCGAGGCCGGCGCTCCAGAGGATGCCGTTGACCACAAACTTCCGCTGGCTCTCGTAGCTCCAGCTCACATGCAGGTCCGCGCCGGTGAAGCCAAAGCCCCGCCCGCCGCCCGTGCGCTGGTGCGCCCAGCCGATCACCTCGTCGCGTCCGTTGTGCTGCTTCGCGTCCGCGCTGCTGCGGGACTTCTCGGGCACCTGGCCGACGATGAGCGGGGCAAAGCCTTTGTCCTTGGCGAAGTGCAGGTTGTAGAGCCAGCCATCGCCGGGCGCGGCGAAGGGCTTCACGCCGCGCAGCACCGGATGCGTGCCGACGGTCTTCAAGTCCATGTCCCAATGCCCGCGGCAGCCGATGTCGCTGCGGAAGACGCCGCCGAGCCAGTCCTGCACCTTGTCGCCGTCCGGGCCTTTGGGGAAATCCACCGCCTGATGCAGCAGCACGAAACCCGCGCCGCCGTCGAGCATCTTGGAGAGCCTCGCCCAGCGCGCCGGCTCGACGAACGGCTGCTTCCCGCCGCCGTCGCCGAAATAGACCACGCACTTCGCGCCTTCGAGCACGGCCTCGTTCTTGGGCCAGTCGCGCGCCATCACGGGCCAGACGCCGGGCTGTTCCTTGAGCCAGCCCATCAGTAGCGCGCACCCGGCGAAGTATTCGTGCGCCATCGGCTTGCTGCTCGGCCCGCCCGCGAGCAGGACGATCTTCGTGAGCTTCTTGTCGGGCGCATCCACTTCGAGCGGCACGCCCGACTGGTCATGCGGATCGGCAGCGCGGAGGGAAAGGACGGCGGTGGCGAGCAGAAGGGTGGAATAAAGCAACGTGCGCATTGCCGGAATGAAGCGCGAGCTGTCGCCCGCGCACAAGCGCAACGTGGTCATCACGCCCTGCAGTGGGCGATGAAAGGCAGTCCCGGCCATTGGTTTGCCGACTGCGCACATCATTTTAAGCCATTTCTTGCAGTCGTTTGGCTTTCGGCAATCTCACCGGCGTATGAGAGCAACCACTGAGAAACCGGTTTGGCAGGATTCCGTCCCTCAACGTCACCAGCCCTCCAATTCGCCGCTATGGTTGCTGCTGGCCATCTGCCTGACATTCGGCACGGGCTGCGTAGACGACGGGTTTCCGTTTCCAAACATTGATCTAAGCGGGGTGTTCAGCCCCATCGAGAATTGGCGGATCAGCCATTTCGGCCATTTGGAGAACACCGGCACGGCCGCCAATAGGGCCGATCCCGACGGGGATGGTCGGCCCAACCTGCTCGAATACGCGCTGGGAACCAACCCCACCAACTCGGTCAGTTACTCGGACCCGGTCGTCACCGTGGTCGGCGATCGGTTGGTGCTGACCTTTGATCGCATCGCGGACGGCTCTCTCGTTTATACGGTGGAAGGCACCGACTCCCTCACGCCCCCAGTGTGGACGGCGGTCTGGACCTCGACCGGCGCCGACAACACGGCCGGTCCGGTCGCGGTGCAAGACGTGGTCCGCATCTCCATCCGTCCCATGCGCTTCTTGCGGCTGGCCGTCAGCCAGTAAGCGGGAGCGATGCGCGCGCGCTTCGCTCAGGGTCAATCACCGAGTGGGTAAAACTTCGCGCGCAGCCGCAGGTCCATTTCGTGCACCGCGAGGCTGAGTTCGGCAAAGCGGTCGTAGGCTGTTTCGGTGTCGAGGCCGGCCGGCAATTCACCCGCATCGAACTTCCGCTTCACGCGCTTGAACCGCTTGGTCAGCGCGACGCCTTCGTCAGCATCGCCCAACTCTCGAAGCAACCGGCGCACCTTGTCCGCCTGCTGCCGTGTCTGGCGGATGACCTTCAAGGCAGCGTCCGCCTCCGTCTTGCCCGTCGCGACGGCTTGAAACAGCGCGCACTCAAACTGGCGGCAGCGCGCGGGCCGGTCCGCATACACGCGGCACTTCAGGTCAGCGCAGAGTGCGGTGCACGGTTGGTTGAAGCGCGGAACGCGGCGCGCGGAACGCGGAATGGGGAGTCCGAGCTCGCGGAGCTTCACCGCATCGTCACCGGGCTGAAGCTCCACGTCACGAAACAACGTGCCATCGCAGCACAGGCCGCAGTGGAGGCAGAGTTGGTCCGGGAGGGCGGGAGTCATGGAGCTTCATCGGCGGTGCATTCGGCGTTTCGCCTGCGGGCATCATGTGAGCCAGTCGCGGTCCCTGTAAATGCCGGACGCGTTCCGCCGCCACGCCATGCAACGCGCGGGTTTACACCGACGCAGCGCCTATGGCATAAACGCCGAGCACAAACACGCATCATGAACTCGCCTTCCCTTCGCCTCGCCCTGCTCGCCTCCCTCACCCTCGCGGCCGCGTCAGCTTTCGCAGCGGACCCGAACATTGGTGTCGGGGCCAAACCCGTTGCCGGTGCCGAAGTCATCATTGATGGCTCGCGCACGATGCTCGATGAGAAATGGACTTACTGGCAGGGGCCGCGCTTCGCCTCTGCGCTGCCGATCAAGTGGAAGATCGTGGATGACCCGTTGGCCAAGGGCAAAACCGTGGTGATGACGGACGATTCCGTGGCCGCCGGTGGCAAGTTCGGCACGTCGGACATCGTGACCAAGAAGGCCTACCGCGACTTCCGCTTGCACATCGAGTTTTGCGTGATGAACCCGCGCGGCAACAGCGGTGTGTATCTCCAGAACCGCTACGAAATCCAGATCATGGAAGGCGACAAAACCAAGCACGGCATGGGCGCGGTCATCAACGAGACCGAGTCGCCGTATCACTGCTTCGCCGGGCTGGGGAAGTGGAACAGCTACGACATCGTGTTCCGCGCCGCGCGCTTCAAGGACGGTCAACGCGTCGAGAAGGCGATGGTCACGATGTATTTCAACGGCGAGAAGGTGCACAAGAACGTCCAGATCAACCAGGTCTGGGGCGGCGCGAACTCCGGCGTGGACGGCGGCAACGACGGTGGCAAAGGCATCACTGACTCGCCGCAGGGCCTCAAGCTCCAGAACGAAGGCCACGACGTGCGCTACCGCAATGCGTGGATCAAGGAGTTGGATTTGAAGGACGCGAACACGGACTTCTGAGCCGCGTCGACGGCGACAATCCGGCGCAGGCGTGCCGGGCGCGACGCGCACCGCGCGGCTGCACGCGTGGCAAAATCTGCGGTTTGCCGTGCAAATTCGGCAGTTTCGCGCTGGCATTCGTGTTGCACATTGAGGCGGCATGAACATGGACCGCTTCACCACCACGGCGCAGCAAGCGTTGCAGGACGCCCAGCGCCTCGCGCATGGCTACGATCACCAGGAGCTCGACGGCGAGCACGTGCTGCTCGCGCTCCTCGAGCAGGGCGAGAGCTTGGTGCCGCTCGTGCTCCAGAAGCTCGGCGTCGCGTTGCCCGCGTTGAAGGCGGACTTGGAGAAGGAACTCACTCGCCGACACAAGGTGCAGGGCACGAGTTCGAGCGATGTTTTCCTCGGCCAGAACTTGAAGAAGGCGCTCGATGCCGCCGATGCCGAGGCGCGCAAGCTGAAGGATGAATTTGTCTCCGCCGAGCACTTGCTGCTCGGATTGGTCGCGGAAGGCGGCGCGACGCTGAAGGCCATTTTCAAGGCGCACAAGGTCACGCGCGACGCGTTGTTCAAGGCGCTCGCCGACTTGCGCGGCAACCAGCGTGTCACCGACCAGAACCCGGAGGACAAGTTCCAGACCTTGGAGAAATACGGCAAGGACCTCACCGCGCTCGCGCGGCAGGGGAAGATTGACCCTGTCATCGGGCGCGACGACGAAATCCGCCGCGTGATGCAGGTGCTCACGCGCCGCACGAAGAACAACCCGGTGCTCATCGGCGAGCCGGGCGTGGGCAAGACGGCCATCGTCGAGGGCCTCGCCAAGCGCATCGTGGACGGCGACGTGCCGGAGTCGCTCAAGAACAAGCGCGTCGTGGCGATGGACTTGGGCGCGATGATTGCCGGCGCGAAGTATCGCGGCGAGTTCGAGGACCGGCTCAAGGCGTTCCTCAAGGAGGTCACCGCCGCCGAGGGCCGCATCATCCTCTTCATTGACGAGCTGCACACCATCGTCGGCGCGGGCAAGGCCGAGGGCGCGGTGGACGCGGGCAATTTGCTCAAGCCCCAGCTCGCGCGCGGCGAGTTGCGCTGCGTGGGCGCGACGACGCTCGACGAGTATCGCAAGCACATCGAGAAAGACCCGGCGTTGGAGCGGCGCTTCCAGCCGGTGTATGTGGCCGAGCCGAGCGTGGAGAGCACCATCGCGATTTTGCGCGGGCTGAAGGAGCGCTACGAGGTGCATCACGGCGTGCGTATTCAGGACGCGGCGCTCGTGGCGGCTGCGACCTTGAGCCATCGCTACATCGCCGACCGCTTCCTGCCGGACAAGGCGGTGGACCTCGTGGACGAGTCAGCCTCGCGGTTGAAGATGGAGTTGGATTCCAAGCCCACGGACATTGACAAGCTGGACCGCGCGATTCTCCAACTGGAAATCGAACGCACGTCACTCGCGAAGGAGAAGGACGATGCGAGCAAGGAGCGGCTCAAGAAGCTCGAAGCCGAGCTGGCGAACTTGAAGGAACGCTCCGGCGCGCTCACCGCGCAGTGGCAGAACGAAAAGGCCGCCATCAACGCGGTGAGTGTGATTCAGGCGCAGATTGACGCGGCGAAGACGGAGCTGGAGCAGGCGCAACGCAAGGGCAACTTGCAGAAGTCGGCTGAAATCCAATACGGCAAGCTGCCGGAGCTGGAGAAGAAGCTTGCGAACGTCGCGAAGAAGTCCGACGCGGCCAAGAACACGCTGCTCCGCCAGGAAGTCACCGAGGAGGACATCGCGAAGGTCGTGGCCACTTGGACTGGCATTCCCGTGACGAAGATGCTCGAAGGGGAGCGGGCGAAACTGGTGAAGATGGAGGAGCACCTCGCCGCACGCGTCGTCGGCCAGCGCGAGGCGGTGAAGGCCGTGAGCAATTCCGTCCGCCGCGCCCGCAGCGGCCTGCAAGACCCGAACCGGCCCGTTGGCTCGTTCATTTTCCTCGGCCCGACCGGCGTGGGCAAAACCGAGCTGGCCCGCGCGCTCGCGGAATTTCTCTTCGATGACGAGCAGGCCATGGTGCGCATCGACATGTCGGAATACATGGAGAAGCACACGGTCGCGCGGCTCATCGGCGCACCGCCCGGCTACGTGGGCTACGAGGAAGGCGGGCAACTCAGCGAGGCCGTGCGCCGTCGGCCCTACGCTGTGGTGCTCTTCGATGAAATCGAGAAGGCGCACCACGACGTGTTCAACGTGCTGCTGCAAGTGCTCGACGACGGCCGCCTCACCGACGGCCAGGGCCGCACCGTGGATTTCAAGAACACGGTCATCATCATGACCAGCAACATCGGTTCGCCGATCCTCCAGGAGTATTTTCTCGACGGAAAGACCACCATCGGCGCGCGCTCGGCGATGGAGGACAAGGTGATGGCTGAGCTGAAACGGCATTTCCGCCCCGAGTTCCTCAACCGCGTGGACAGCACCATCATCTTCCACAGCCTCGACGAGGCCGAGCTCGCGCAAGTCGTGGACATCCAACTCACGCGCTTGGAGAAGCGCCTCGCGCAGCAGCAGCTCACGCTCGATGTGGACAAGTCCGCGCGGAAGCTCATCGCGAAGGAAGGCTATGACCCGCAGTTCGGCGCGCGCCCGCTCAAGCGCGCCGTGCAGGAGCACCTGCTCGACCCGCTCGCCACCAAGCTGCTCGAAGGCGAGTTCAAGCCAGGAGACCGCATCAAGGTGAGCGCGAACGGGGACGGACTGGCGTTCAGCGCGAAGTGAGCGGGAGGGCGACGCCTCGTCCACCGCTTCAGTCCACGTAGAGAAACTCGTTCACGTTCAGCAGCGCGCGGCAGAGTTCGGGCAGGCTGCGTTGGGCCAGCAATGTGGTGCAGGCAGCGGCCTCTTCGCGCGTTGGGACGCGCTGGAGCGCGAGGCGGAAGGCATGTTTCACCTGCGCAGTGGACGCCTCGCCGGCCTCGCGCTGGACGCGCTGCGCCAGCGCCTGTGCGGCTGCGACGGTGAGCGGTCCGTTGAGCAGCGTGTGCGCTTGCGGGGCGACGATGGACTGGTCGCGCCGCGCGCAGGAGACGGCGTTTTCCGGCAGGTCGAAGGTCTCCATGAACGGCACCTTCACGGTGCGCTTCTGCACGAGGAAGAGGCTGCGCGCGAACTGGTCGGCCTTTGGCGACGGATACCAAGCCTTCGTCTTCTCTGCGTTGTCGTCGAGGAAGGCGGGGTTCGCTTGAAGAATCTCCGCTGGCAACTCAGGCCAGATGGGCGGGCCGCTGTCCTTCGCGGTGAGCAGCCCGGAGACGGCCAGCAGCGAATCGCGCAACTGCTCGGCGGTGAGCCGGCGCGGCGTGCGGACGAAGGAAACCTGCGGCTTGCCCGCCGCCGCTCGATACGCCGCGCTCGTCACGATGACGCGGTGCAGATGCTTCACCGACCAACCGCAGCGGAGGAGTTCGCCGGCCAGCCAGTCGAGCAATTCGGGATACGTGGGGCGCGCGCCGGCGAGGCCGAAGTCGTTCGGCGTCGCCACCAAACCCTCGCCGAAGTGCTGCTGCCAGATGCGGTTCGCCAGCACCCGCGCGGTGAGTGGGTTCACCGGCGACGCAATCCACTCGGCCAACGCGAGCCGACGGCCCGTGGTCTTGGTGTTTGCGCCACGGCGAGCCGCAGCGGGATTTGGATCCAGCGCGGACAGGAAGCCGGCCACGACAGCCTCGCGCGGCTGCTTGTGGTTGCCTTGGAACAACACCTTCGTCTCGGCCGGCGGGCCATCGCCATCGCTCATCAGCAGGCCGAACGTGAACGCCTTGCGCTTCGCCTCGATGGTTCTGATCTGCTCGGCGAGTTGGTCGTGACGCGCCTTCTCGTCCTTGCCCAGCGCGGCGAGAATCTCCTTGTCGCTCGGCGTGATTTTCTTCTGCACGGCGTCGAACTTCGCCTTCAGCTCGCCGGTCTGCTTCTCCTTCGGCAGGTCGGCGAGCGGCGCTTCCTCCACGCTCAACTTGGCCACGCGTTCGGCGCGGAGCTTCTGCTTCGGCACTTCGAGCAACGCATCGCGTGCGGCCTTCGGAACCTTCGCCTCGGCGTCCACGGCTTCGTTGTGCTGGCGAATCGCCTCTTGCTCGGCGGCGTGGTCGAGCGGCGTGGCGTCGTTGAACTTCACCGGCTCGAAGAACGCACGGAGGCGGAAGTAATCAGCCTGGAGCAGCGGGTCGAACTTGTGGTCGTGGCAGCGGCAGCAGTTGAACGTGAGCCCAAGGAACGCGCTGCCCGTGGTCTCGACGAGGTCGAACATCAGCTCGGTGCGACTGCGGTCCTGCTCGTTGAAGCTGGCGGCGGAGTTGTCGTGCGGGCCGAGGCGGAGGAAGCCGGTGGCGAGAAGCGCGTCCTGCTCCGCGGTGTCGCGCGGCGCAGCGGCGAGCAGTTCGTCGCCCGCCAGTTGCTCGCGGATGAAGCGGTCGAACGGCTTGTCCGCGTTGAAGCTACGAATCACATAGTCGCGGAAGCGCCACGCGCGCGGGCGGAACTCGTCCCAGTCGAAGCCGTTGCTGTCGCTGTAGCGCACCACGTCCAGCCACCAGCGCGCCTGGTGCTCGCCGTAGCGCGGCGACGCGAGCAGGCGCTCCACGAGCCGCTCGTGAGCGTCTGGCGTGCGGTCGGCGAGGAAGGCATCCACCTCTTCCGCCGTCGGCGGCAAGCCCGTGAGATCGTAGCTCAGGCGGCGAAGGAGCGTGAGACGCGAGGCCTCGGGCGCGGCTTTGGCAGAAGGCGACTTCGCGCGGAGGAACTGGTCAATCGGATGTTTCGCGCCGGTGCGGGCGGGCGGCGGGTTGGTCGCGAGGGGCTTCAACGCCCACAGGTCGAGCCGCGAGCCCTTCCACAGCTCGCGGACAGGATTGCGCGGATCGGACCAAGCATCGCCGATGCGCGCGGGCGGCTCCGCAGCGAGCATGGCCAGCGGCAGCGTGGTCGCGAGCGCTAGCAGCCAGCGTGGAAACCGTAGTGGCATTGCGGAGCAGGCAACCACAGCGGCGAAACGAGTTCAAGTCGCAGGCAAGGCTTTCAACTCTTTGCTGACGTGGCACACTACCGCCATGTCCGTCCCGCCGCCCATCGGCTCGCGCCGCGATTTTCTCCATCGCGCGGGCGCGGGCTTCGGCGCGGTGGCGTTGAGCGGGGTGCTGCAATCCACGGCCCGCGCGGACAGCGCGGCGGCGAAGCCGGTGATTGGCCCACTGAACCCGTTCGCGCCGCGACGACCGCATTTCCGACCGCGCGCGAAGTCGGTCATTTTCCTCTTCATGGTCGGCGGGCCGTCGCCGGTGGACTCGTTCGACTACAAGCCGGAGTTGCAAAAGCTCAATGGCAAGCCGGTGCCCGCCGCGCTGCGGAAGGCGGTCGAGGCCACGAAGCACGCGAACGTCTTCCACGGCTGCAAGGACGAGCT
>JBJTAU010000031.1:0-4279 GCA_046090965.1 Limisphaerales bacterium
GCCTGCGCGTGGAATGTCATTGATCCCTCGATTCGCAATCTGAAGTTGCGACTCCGAACCGCCCGTGAGCAAAGCCTTCACCCGCGAAGACGATCAGCCGGACGAGCCCGTGCTCTCTCGTCGCGCGTCTTCGCTGCCACCGGGCACGCAGAACCTGATGACGCCCGATGGCGAGCGGCGGCTCCGTGGAGAGCTTACCCAAGTTCAGCAAGCCCGCGAAGCGCTGCTCGCCACCAAGGGCGATCCGGACAACCCGCAGAAACTCGCCGCGCTCGAACAGCGGGCGTTGCTCCTCGATGACTGCCTGCGCACCGCGTCGGTCGTGCAACCGCCGGCCACGCCGGATGGAAGAGTCCGTTTCGGTGCGACCGTCTCCGTGCGGGAGGCGGGCAGCACGGAAACGCGCTACCGCATCGTGGGCGTGGATGAAGTGGATTTCGACCGGGGCTGGGTAAGCTGGCTTTCGCCCATTGCCAAGGCGTTGCTCAACAAGAGCGTCGGCCAACGCGTGCGGCTCAAGGTGCCGAGCGGCGAGAAGGAATTGGAAATCGTCGCGGTGAGCTACGAGTAAGGCTCCGACGAAACTACGGCTTGATTCCCAGCCAGTCGTCGTGGGTCTTCCAAGTCGTCTCGGCCACGCGCAGGACTTCCGCCAGCGGGTGTTCGGTCATCAACTCAACGAGGAGCTTTGCTCCCTGGCCCACGTTCTTCAGCGGCCCGCTTTGGATGATGCCGCGCAACACGTGGCTGGCCTGGCGCGTGGCGTCGTCCAGCGGCGCGGTGGCGTCCGGGCGCAGCGTGGCCAGCACCGCGAGCACTTCGTCATGGGACTTTCCCGCCAACGCCTCGCGGAAAACTGTCGCGCGCGCGGAACTGTCGAAACCGGGCGCGCCGAAGACCTGCGTCAGCACGGGGACAATCCCGACGACGGGCGACTGCTTGGGCAGCGCAGCGGCGGGCGCGGCCACGGGCTGCAACTGTCCCCACTCGCCCACCTTGAACTCGACCGTCACGGAGTGCGGGGCGTCCGGCTCGGTGCGCGCGATTTGGCCGGTTGGGTCGAGGGAGAAATTCAGCGTGAGCCGGATGCGCTCCGGGGTCAGCGGCAGCCCGCCCGCCGCGCGCCGGGCGGCGAACCCCCGCTCCACTTCGCGCAGCACGGTGGCAATCGCCTCGTTGAGTTGTTGCATGACGGCGAGCGTAGCAGGCCCGGCAAGGGATTGCCTCCGAAAGTCCGGCGGCTATCCTCTCCGCATGAGCGACAACGACTGGCAGACGGAGTTCCGGCAGATTTGGGATCGCGCGGAGAAGGCGTGGCACGCGGGCCGCAAGACGCCCGGCTCGATGTTCAGCGCGGCGGACCAGGCGTTCCTCGCGGGCAGCGGCTGCACCGCACAGGAGCTGTTCGACTTCGTGGACGACTGCCAGCGCTACAACGGTGATCCCGACTTCGCCACCACGCTTGCCGTCACCGCCATCCGCCGCGATTACTTCCTCAATGTGCTCGGCGGAAAATCCACCGGGCGCATCGCCACGATGGACAGCCTCCCCGCCAAGTCCGCGGAGGTGGACGGCATCTCCTGGTTGCCCCGGCTCATCGTGAAGGCGCGCCTGAAGCTGCGCGGCGAAATGCCCGCCGATCTCATGTATGGCTGCGCGGGCGACCGCCCGTTCCTGCGCCGCATGAACACAACGCTCCCCAAGTTCCTGGAACTCGTGCGCGACTCCGGCGAGGACGACCGCCGCATCGTCAACGCGGTGAAACACACAGCGGGCTTGTCCTGAGCTTACCGCACCGGCCCGGCGGCCGGCGGGTCAAATTTTCCCCTGCGCGACAGCGGTCTGGACTTCGCGGTAGCTGTGCAGGAAGAGGTCGTTATCCCCGACGGTCTTCTGGATGATGGAGCCAAGGCTGCTGAGGTCGGCCTTATTGATGACGGCATGGACGCTCTGCTGGAAGGCGTGCATGGCGTTGAGGGTCTGGAGCCGCTCGCTGATGAGGAAGACGACGCAGTGCCGACGGCGGGCCATGGGCATCCACTGGAGGGAACGGAGCGTGGTGTTTTCGTCAGGCGTGCCGGCGGCAAAGAGTTCTTCGACGACGACGATGTGGTAGTTCAACGAGGCGAAGCGTTTGCTGAAGTCGTCGTGGTTGCTGGCGACGTGAATCTTGAAGCCGCACTCCAGGACGATGGTCTGGACGTTGGCGAGGACCTCCAGGCTGCTCAGCGCGAGCAGCGCGGGCTTGTCGGAAGGGCTGATGAACTCGTATTCGGCGAAGGGCTGGCTCATGGGGGGAAAGGGTGAGGGAGCGGTTCACTTGAGTTTCAACGTGAGCGGCGGCGGGGCGGCTGCGGGCGCGCCGTGGGCGGGGCCTTCCTTCTTCATGCCCAGGCTGGTGACGTTGGTGGTCACCTCGCCGCGCTTCTTCTTGATGTTGTCAATGCCGCGCGTGGTCGGGCCTTTCTTGCTGCAATAGAGCAAGGCGCTCTCTTCCGTGATGAGGTTCTGCTCGAAAGCTTCCATGCACGCCTGATCAAAACTCTTCCAGCCGAAGGTGTAGCTGGCCTCGATGATCTCGTAGAAGGTCTTGCCCTCCGCCTCGCCTTGCAGGATGGACTCCTTGGTGCGGACGCTGTTGCCCATGATCTCGAGGATGGCCTGCCGGCCGCCGCCGACCTTGGGCGCGAGACGCTGGCTGACGACCCAACGGAGCATGTCCGCAAGTCGCTCGCGAATCTGGTCCTGCTCGCTCAACTCGAACATGCCCAGGATGCGGTTGATGGTCTGGCCGCAGTCAATCGTGTGCAGCGTGCTCATCACGAGGTGGCCGGTCTCGGCGGCGGAGAGGCCCAACTCGACGGTCTCGCGGTCGCGCATTTCGCCGACGAGGATGACCTTGGGCGCCTGGCGCAGCGCGGCACGCAGGCCGCTTGAGAAGCGGTCGAAGTCCGTGCCCATCTCGCGCTGGTTGAACGTCGCCTTCTTCTGCGGGTGAACGAACTCGACGGGGTCTTCCAGCGTGACGATGTGGATGGACTTGTTTTCGTTGAGGTCATTGAGCAGCGCCGCGAGCGTGGTGGATTGGCCCGAGCCGGTCGCGCCGGTGACGAGGACGAGGCCGGTCTTTTCCTTCGAGATCTCCTTGAAGATTGGCGGGAGCTTGAGCTGCTCGAGCGTCGGGATTTGGGTGGTCAGCTTGCGCAGGATGCAGGAGTAGTTGCCGCGCTGGGAGAAGATGTTTACGCGGAAACGCGCCTTCTGGCCGAGGGAATAGGAGGAGTCGCACGAGCCGGTGCGCAGCAGGTCCTCGGTCAAGCGACGGCTGCCGCCAATGAGGTTCAGGGCGATCTGCTCGGTCTGAAATGGCGTGAGGCGGTCCACCGGCGGATTGATGGGCACGCCGACGAGCTGGCCGGAGGACTCCACCTGCAACGGCTTCTCCACGGTGATGTTGAGGTCGGACACGTCCTTGTTGGAGTCCAGCATCGTGGCGAGGATGTAGTCGAGTTCGTTGGCGCGCATATCAGATCGTGGTGCGTGGTGCGTGACCGCGCGCAACCTGCTTTGTCTTTCACGCACCACGCACCACGCGGAGGATTAATTGAAGGTTGGTTCATCTTCTCTCAGCCCGCTCAGTCAGCATCGCCATTTGACCGCGCCTCTTCCTGCTCCGCTGGCGTGAGGAAGGGGAAGAATTTTTTCTTGTCGAGGCACTTGTCGAAGGCGTCCTTGGGGGCGATGCGCTTCATGCGCAGGTGTTCCATGATGGAGTCGTCCAGCGGCGTGTTGCCGAGCTTCTTGCCGACTTGGATCATACCGGGGATCTGGTGCGTCTTGCCTTCGCGCACCATGTTCGCGACGGCGGTGGTGAAGACGAGAATCTCCAGCGCGGCCACGCGGCCCGGCTTGTCGATGCGCTTGAAGAGGTTTTGTGCGACGACGCCCTTGAGCGCTTCGGAGAGCGTCGCGCGCACCTTGTTCTGCTGGTCGGCGGGGAACACGTCAATGATACGATCCACCGTCTTCGCGGCGCTGGGGGTGTGCAGCGTGCCGAAGACCAAGTGGCCGGTGCTCGCTGCCGTGAGCGCCAGTTCGATGGTTTCCAAGTCGCGCATTTCGCCGACGAGAATGATGTCGGGATCCTGACGCAACGCGTGCTTGAGGCCGCTTGCGAAAGTCGGCATATCGGCGCCAAGTTCGCGTTGCTCGATGAGGCAGCGGTTACTTTGAAACGTGTACTCGACGGGATCCTCAAGCGTGATGATGTGCTTTCGAT
>JBJTAU010000032.1:0-13754 GCA_046090965.1 Limisphaerales bacterium
TTCCGTCTCCGGCGCGGACTTGGCGCAGCAGTTGGGCATGAGTCGCGCCGCCATCTGGGCGCGCATCGAGGAGTTGCGCAAGCTCGGCTACGAAATCACCGCCAACCCGCACCAAGGTTACCGTCTCCTCAGCACGCCCGATGCACTGCACGCCGACGACCTGCTCGCGCGCTTGCCTGACAACCAAATCGTGGGCCGCGACATCCGCGTCTTCGAGGAGACCAATTCGACCAACGACGTGGCCGAGAAGCTCGCGCGAGATGGCGTGCGGGAAGGCGCGGTCGTCTTCGCAGAGTCGCAGAAGAAGGGCCGCGGTCGTCTCGGCCGCACCTGGCTTTCGCCTGCGCGCAAGGGTCTCTGGTTCTCCGTGCTGCTGCGGCCCGATCTGCGCCCGCAGGCCGCGACGCAGCTCACCGTCGTCGCCGCCACCGCGCTGGCCCGCGCCATTCACCGGCAGACGAACCTTACGCCGGAAATCAAATGGCCGAACGACATTCTCCTGCACGGCAAGAAGGTCGCCGGCATTCTCACCGAACTCAGCGCCGAGTTGGATCACGTCAAGTATCTCATCATCGGCATCGGCGTGGATGTGAACCTGACGAACGCGGACCTGCCGGCGGACTTGCGGAAGATCGCAACGTCGTTGCGCATCGAGAGCGGTCAACCCGTCTCGCGGCCAGAACTCGCCGCCGCCATCTTGCGCGAGTTGGACGCGAACTACGCGCGCGTGCGGGCCGGGCAGTTCGCGGCGGTGGCGGACGAATGGGAGGAGCAATGCACCACGCTCGGCCGCACCGTGACCATCCGCATCGGCGACCGCGCGCAGACCGGCGTGGCGGAGTCGCGCGACTCTGAGGGCGCGCTGCTGCTGCGCACGCAACACGGCCGCTTGGAGCGCATCATCGGCGGCGACGTAACCGTGGAGAAGGGATGAAGCTCGAAGGCAGAATGCAAAAGGTAAAAGGTAAAAGGGCTTCGCGCCCGAGCTCTCCTGAACGGACGCCGTTCACCTTCTTCCTTTTGCCTTTTGCCTTTCACCTTTTGCCTTAAGCCATGGTGCTCTTACTCGACATCGGCAACACGCACACGCACCTCGGCCTCGCCGACGAACGCGGTGTGCGCAAGCGGACGAACATCAAGACGGCACTGTGGCGCTCAGGTGAAGCGAGCGGGCCGGTGTTGCGTTTCGTCGGCAAGGCCCGCGTCGAAGGCGTGGCCTTGTGCAGCGTGGTGCCAGCGGTAACGGGCCAGGCAGTGGCGTTCGCACGCAAGGAGCTCGGATTGCCGGTGTTGGTGCTGACGGCTGAGACCATCGCAGGGGTCGGCATCAATTACCCGCAGCCCAAGCGCATCGGTGCGGACCGCCTCGCCAACGCCGTCGCGCTACGGCACCACTTCGGCGCGCCCTCGGTGGCAGTGGCGTTCGGCACCGCGCTTGCGTTCGACGTGGTGGACCGGCGTGGCGACTACGTCGGCGGCATCATCGCGCCCGGCCTGGCGGCGATGACGGATTACCTGCACGACAAGACCGCCCTCCTGCCGCGCATCACGATTCAGGAGACCAGTTCCGTCATCGGCAAGAGCACGCGCGAGGCGATGCTCATCGGCGCGGTGCATGGCTATCGCGGGCTGGTGCGCGAACTCATCACAGAGCTGAAGCGCGAGTTGAGATGCCGCCGGCTTCCCGTGGTTGCGACCGGCGGATATGCCGAACTCATTGCCGCGAAGCTGCCCGAGATCACCGCGGTCGAGCCCAAGCTCACGCTCGAAGGATTGCGGCTCACGTGGCTGGCGAACAATCGTGCCACGCGCCCACCGAGCCGGAGAATCCGCCGCGCATGAACCGCATTGACGCACGCTTCGCCCAACTGAAGCGCGACGGGCAGAAGGCGCTGGTCGTTTACATCGGCGCGGGCGATCCGCACCTCGAGGCCACGCGCCCGCTCGCGCTCGCTTTCGACCGCGCAGGCGTGGACGTGCTTGAGCTCGGCGTGCCTTTCAGCGACCCGCTCGCCGACGGCCTCGTGAATCAGCTCGCCGCGCAGCGCGGCCTGGAGAGCGGCACCACTCCACCGAAACTGTTCGAGACGGTGACCGCCATCCGGCGCGAATCGTCCGTCCCGATCGTCTTCTACGTTTATTTCAACCTCATGCATCGGTGCGGGGTGGAGAAGTTCATCGCCGACGCCGCGCGCGCGGGTGTGGACGGATTGCTGGTTCTGGATTTGCCGCCGGAAGAGGCCGACACCTACGAACAGTTGATGTGCAACGCCGGCTTGTGCGCCATCTGGCTCGTCGCACCGACCACGCCGGAGGAACGCATCGCAGAAATCGTTCGGCGTGGCACGCGCTTCATCTACTACATCTCGCGCGAGGGCGTGACGGGAATGCAGGCGAAGGTCGCCGGGAATCTTGCCGACCGCGTGGCGCTCATCCGCAAGCACACGGCGCTGCCCATCGCCATCGGCTTCGGCATCTCGAACCCCGAGCAGGCACGGCAGGTCGCCTTCGCGGCGGACGGGGCGGTCGTCGGCAGCGCGGTGGTGAACCAGATCGCGCAGCTCGGCAAGTCGCCCGACCTCGTGCCGAAGCTGGAGGCGTTCGTGAAGTCGCTGAACGACGGCGTGAAGGGAAGGTAAGCTCCAAATACCAAGCTTCAAATCGCGCCGGGTGATTCCACGCGCTGAAGCAGTCGTCATCCGACGTTGGTGTTTGGAGCTTGGGTTTTGGAGCTTTTTTCGCGTGCCTTCGCCGTGGTCGGTTCCTATCTTCGCGCCTCTTTATGGCGACACTGAAACCGTTTTCCGCACTCCGACCGAAACCCGAACTCGCCGCGCGCATCTGCGAACTGCCTTACGATGTGATGTCGAGCGAGGAGGCGCGCGCGATGGCGGCGGGCAACCCGCTTTCCTTCCTGCACGTGTCGAAGCCGGAGATCGATCTGCCGCCCGGCATGGATCTCTATTCGCCCGCCGTCTATGCGAAGGGGAAGGAGAACTTCGCGCGGCTCATCGCGGAGGGCGCGTTGTTTCAGGACAACCAGCCGTGCTTTTACCTTTACCGGCAAATCATGGGCGGGCACGCGCAGACGGGGTTGGTCGCCGCCGCGAGCTGCCAGGAATACCTCGACGGCATCATCAAGAAGCACGAGTTCACCCGGCCCGACAAGGAGGATGACCGCGTGCGCCACATCGAAACGCTCAACTCGCAGACCGGCCCGGTCTTCCTGACTTACAAGGCCGTCGCGGCGATGGATGAATTCGTCGCAAAGAAAACGGCGACGACGCCCGACGTGGACTTCACGGGGAAGGATGGCGTGCGGCATACGTCGTGGAGCGTGCGCGACGCGAAGGAGATTCGATTCATCAGCGAGCAGTTCGCGAAGATTCCGTTCCTCTACATCGCCGACGGCCACCATCGCAGCGCAGCGGCGGGGCGTGTCTTCCAAAGCCGAAGGGGCGCGGGCCACAGCGGTGGCTTCCTCACCGTCACGTTCCCGCACAACCAGATGCAGATCCTGCCTTACAACCGGGTGCTGAAGGATCTGAACGGTCTCACGCCGGAGCAGTTGTTCGCGACGCTCGACGCCATTTTCATGCTCAGCCCAAACGGCGCGCCGAAGCCGACGCGCAAGCACGAGCTGGCGCTTTACCTCGGCGGGCAGTGGCGCACGCTGCACTTCCGTCCACAGTTCGCGGCAACGAAGGACCCGATCGAACGCCTCGACGTGACGTTGCTGCAAAAGTTCGTGCTCGATCCGATCTTCGGCATCACCGACCCGCGCACGAGCAAGCGGATCAATTTCGTCGGGGGCATCCGCGGCACGGCGGAGTTGGAGAAGCTGGTGAACAGCGGCGAGTATGCGTGCGCGTTCAGCATGAACCCGACGAGCATCGTGGACTTGATGGAGATTGCGGACGCGGGCGGGATCATGCCGCCGAAGAGCACATGGTTCGAGCCAAAGCTCCGCGACGCGATGTTCTGCCACATGATCTGAGCCGGGCGTCGGAGGTGAGTGGTGCCAGAGGGCGGGATTGAACCGCCGACCAAAGGCTTATGAGTCCTCTGCTCTACCGCTGAGCTACTCTGGCAATAGCACCGCTGGGTGCGCGGGGAGGAGATACTACGGGCGCGGGCGGTCGCCAAATACTTTTTCTGCAACTCCACCAAGCCGGACGAACCTTGTGAGCCAGGCGGCCGGCTGGCAGCCTGCGCCCGTGCCAGTCGCGCTGCCAACCGAACTCGCCCGTCTTCTCGCCGAAACGCCGGAATTGGCGCGGGCCTACCTCGTGGGCGGGTGCGTGCGCGACGCCGTCCTCGGGTTGCCGGTGAAAGACCTCGATGTCGAAGTGTTCGGCGTGAGTTACGAGCGGCTGGCCAAGGCGCTCCGGCGTTGGGGCCGGGTGGATTTCGTCGGGCAATCCTTCGGCGTGGCGAAGCTCACGACGGGCAGCGGGCTGGCGTATGACTTCGCCATTCCGCGCCGCGACCGCAAGGTGGCGCGCGGGCACAAGGGTTTTGAAGTCGAGTTCGATGCGGATATCACGCCGCAAGAGGCGGCCAGCCGGCGCGACTTCACCATCAACGCGCTGATGTTCGACCCGCGCCAAGGCGAGGTGCTGGATTTCCACGGCGGGCTGGCGGACCTGCGGGACCGCGTGCTGCGGCACACGAGCGCGGCGTTCGTGGAAGATCCGTTGCGGGTGCTGCGCGGGATGCAGTTTGCGGCGCGCTTCAACCTGCGGGCTGCGCCGGAAACCCTTTCGCTTTGTCGCAGCATCAAGGCGAGCTTCCACGAACTCGCCGTCGAGCGCGTGGGCGATGAATGGTTCAAGTGGGCGGCGAAGAGCGTGATGCCGTCAGTGGGGCTGCGTTTCCTCGCTGACACGGAGTGGAT
The DNA here is from genome assembly GCA_046090965.1 of Limisphaerales bacterium. Classification (GTDB taxonomy): domain Bacteria; phylum Verrucomicrobiota; class Verrucomicrobiia; order Limisphaerales; family SXTU01; genus SXTU01. The sequence goes on from JBJTAU010000032.1 coordinate 4,898, forward strand.
CGAACACTTCCCGGAGATCGCCGCCCTGCGCGGCACGCCGCAGGATCCGGAGTGGCACCCGGAGGGCGATGTCTTCACGCACACGGCCCACTGCTGCGACGCGTTGGTGAAGCTGCCGGCGTGGCAGGCGGCGGAAGAGGCATCCCGCATCGCCTGGATGCTCGCGGAGCTGGCGCATGACTTCGGCAAGCCGGCGGTGACGCACGAGGCGTTGCGTGACGGGCGGATGCGAATTGTTTCGCCCGGTCACGAGGAGGGCGGTGTGGAACCGGCGTTGAAGTTTCTCGAACGCATCCATGCGCCCCATGCGATTCGTGACCGCGTCCCGCCGCTGGTGGCGAATCATCTAGCGCACTTGCAACCGGCGACTGACCGCAGCGTGCGCCGGCTGGCGAAGCGGCTGGAGCCGGAGACCATCGCGGGCCTGTGCGTCATCGTGACGGCGGACCACAGCGGGCGTCCGCCCAAGCCACCGGGCGAGCCCGAGGGCGTGAAGGCGTTGCGAGCGAAGGCGGAAGAACTCCGCGTGCAGGACAGCGCGCCGAAGCCGATCCTGCAAGGACGGCACTTGGTTGCAGCGGGGATGAAGCCGGGCAGGGAGTTTAAGGCAATCCTGCACGAGGCGTTCGAAGCGCAGCTGGAGGGACGGTTTAGCGACCTCGATGAAGCGCAAGTCTGGCTGAGAAAGCGGCTCGTTTAGGCGAACAACTCATCCACCGGGTTGCCGCTCGGCAGGATGGGCACAGGCCGGCCTTGGTGGTCGTCGTAGGAAATCGTCGGGTCGATGCCGAGGTGACGATACATCGTGGCGAGCACGTCCTGCGCGGTCTTGGGGTTGTCGGCGGGATAGGCACCCTGCTTGTCCGAAGAGCCGAGGACGCGGCCGCCCTTGATGCCGCCACCCGCGACGGCGGCGCTGAAGACGTTCGGGTAATGGTCGCGTCCGCCGGTGGCGTTCACGCGCGGCGTGCGGCCGAACTCGCCCCAGGCGATGACCATCGTCGGGTCGAGCATCCCGCGTTGGTCGAGATCCTCGATGAGCGCGGTGTAGGCGCGGTCCCAGCGCGGGAGGAATCCGTCGCGCATGGTCTCGTAGCCCTTCACGTGCGTGTCCCACCAACGGAGATCCACGGTGACGAGACGGACACCAGCCTCGACAAGGCGACGGGCAAGCAGCATCCGCTGGCTCCATGCGGGCACGCCGCAGCGGTCGGGCGTGGGCGCGACGTATTCAGGCATGAAGCCGTAGCGCTCGCGAATCTTGGCCGGTTCGGCGTCGAGATCAAACGCCGCGCGGGCATCCGGTCCACCCACGATGTCCCAAGCTTTTTGCTGGAAGCTGTCCATCGCGCCCATCACGCCAGAGGCGTCCACCTCGCGGCGGATCGAGTCGAAGCTGCTGAGAAGCTTGCGGCGCTCGTCGAGGCGGTCGAAAGAAATGCCTTCTACCGGTGTAAAGTTCGGAATGGAGAACGGGCCGGGCTTGGCAGGATCCGCCTCGGTGGCGAAGGCGGCGTAACGCGCTCCGAGATAGGCCGGGCCGGTTCCGGGCACGTTCCGCGGAATGACGACGTAGGCCGGAAGTTTCGGATTTTGGTGGCCGATTTCCTTGGCCACGATCGAGCCGCAACTGGGATAGGCGTTCAGTTCCAGATTCTGAGCCGGCAGGGGATTGTAGCCGGTGAACATGATCTGGTCGCCGGCGGAGTGGCCCGCGTCGTTGTGATGCAGGCTGCGGATGATGGAATACTTGTGCTGGATCTTCGCCGACATCGGCAGCAGGTCGCAAATCTGGATCCCGGGGACACTCGTGCTCATCGCCCCGAACGCACCGCGATAATCCTGCGGGGCATCAGGCTTGGGATCCCACGTCTCGTGCTGGCTGGGGCCGCCGCGCATCCAGAGGATGATGACCGACTTGTCCCGCGAGGTCTTGCCGCCGGCGGCCTTGGCCTGCGCCTCGTAGCGCAGGAGGTTCGCCATGGACAGGCCGGCAAAGCCGAGAAAGCCGGAGCGTAGGAAGCCACGACGATCCTGCCGGAGCAGCCGGCGGAACTCGGGGCAACCGATTTGTTCTGGACGAAGATTCATGCGGCGATTTGTTGTAAATTCAGATGGCTCCGATTCGCGGTGAATTCAAGTGATTTTTGTCCAACGCAAGCCGTCCGGCTTTGGCCTTGAGCGCACTTCGAAAGGTGCCTAAACTGCCTGCCCATGAACGTCTTTGTCACCGGTGGCGCAGGCTACATCGGGTCGGTTTGCGTCGAGGAGTTGCTCCACGCCGGGCATACGGTCACGGTGTTTGACAATCTCTCAGAGGGCCATCGCTCGGCCGTGGATCCCCGGGCCAAATTCATCTTGGGCGACCTCGCCGACCGTGAACTGGTCGCGCGCGCGCTGGCGGATGCCCAGGCGGAAGCGGTGATTCACTTCGCCGCGCACGCGCTGGTCGGTGAGTCCATGCAGAATCCCGGAAAGTATTTCCGCAACAACGTCGCGCACGGCCTGAACTTGCTGGACGCCGCCGTGACCGCCCGCGTGCGCAAGTTCGTCTTTAGTTCTACTTGCGCGACCTACGGCGTGCCAGAGCAGATGCCGATGGACGAAACGCTGCCCCAACGCCCCGTGAATCCCTACGGCGAGTCGAAGCTGATGTTCGAGACCCTGCTGCGGTGGTATCAGCAACTCCACGGGCTGGAGTTCGTGGCGTTCCGCTACTTCAACGCGGCCGGCGCGAGCAAGAAGTTCGGCGAGCATCACCGCATCGAGACCCATCTCATTCCGAACGTGCTCAAGGTCGCGCTCGGCCAAAAGTCCCAGTGCGAAATCTTCGGCACGGACTACCCGACGCCGGACGGCACGTGCGTCCGGGATTACATCCACATCGTGGACCTGGCGCAGGCCCACATCCTCGCGCTCGCGCCGGGCAGGACGGGATTTTTCAACCTCGGCAACGGCTCGGGCTATTCCGTGCGCGACGTCATCCGGACGTGCGAACGAGTTTCGGGGCAGCCCATCAAGGCGGTGGAACAACCGCGCCGCCCCGGCGATCCGCCCCGGCTGGTCGCGGCCGCGAACAAGGCGCTCACGGTGTTGGGCTGGCAACCAAAGCACCCAACGCTGGAAGACATCGTCACGACTGCGTGGGACTGGCACAAGCGCCACCCGCAAGGGTATCGGGATTGAACTAGAGCGATGGCCTTCCCGTGGCTCGACATTCCAATGTCGAGTGCTTCGACGGAATGATGCAGTTCTCGGGAGACACCTTCCATTATACGCGGGGCCGAGGCGCCCCATTGCTTTGGTTGTCATTCTGTCGAACTGTGCCCCGCCCGACATTGGAAAGTCGCGCTACGGTATTTCCCCGACGCATGGCCTTTGCACAAATCCACGGTTCGCGTTGTCTATGAGGCGAAGTGACCAGCCACACAGCATCGGCGGATGATTGGTGTCGGGAGTTGTTTGAAGCCCACGCCGCCCAACTCATTCTCTATGGCCGTGCGCTCGGCCTCTCCCACGGCGAGGCGGAGGACGTGGTGCAGGAAGTTTTCCTCGAACTGCTGCGGCGGGTGGAACCGCCGGAGCAGCCGGAGCGGTTTCTGGTGCGCGCCTTCCGGAACCGCGCCTTCAACCACCGCCGCGGCCTGTGGCGCCGGCTCGCCCGCGAGTTTGAATCCCTCACTTGGTTTGAAACCCCGCCGGACACCGCGCCCGCCGAGCGCGCGGCGATGAAGGCCCTTGCACGGCTGCCCGCCGAGCAACGCGAGGTCATCGTGCTCAAGCTCTGGCATCAACACACCTTCGAGGAAATCGCCGCCCTTGTGGAATTGTCCCCCAACACCGTCGCAGCCCGCTACCGCTACGGTCTGCTCAAGCTGCGGACCGCACTGAAAGGAAACGACTATGAAGACCTGGAACGATTGGGATCTGCAGATGAAGCAGTGGACTCCGCGACCGCCCTCAGCTCGGCTGGCCCGGGCCATCTTCGGACCGCCTTGCCCTAGGCCGGGGTTCCGCCAGCCGAGTTGGGCAACGCTCGCGGCGCGCCAGTGGGCCGCCGGCTTGGCCGGGTGCCTGGCGCTGCTGGTGGCTGGGCTGCCAGACGATGGCATCGCGGCGCGGGCACGGCTGGCAGACCAGGCGGTCTTTCCACTGCTCTCGGCGTTGAGCAACCACCAATCCGCCGCGTATCATTCCACGCATGCGCACAGCGAGTGGAACCACTGTGCGCGCCCGCTTTTGGAATGGACAAACACCAGTCGTTCGACTTCAAGTATGGCCTCTTTTTCGCCCCGCAGCGCGAACTGAAACCCCAAGCATGAGCCAGGAAAAAGCGAAGCCGACCGGCGGCAAGAAAACGGACGCGAAGGCCAAGCCGACGCCCGTCCCCGCAGCCAAGGCTGCCGCCGCCACGCCCGAGCCGCCGCCCGGCCCCGTGGCCCCGCTTTTCAATCGCGTGGACTGGCTCACGTTCGCCATCACGTCGTTGCTGGTGTTCCTCGGTTACTACTGGACGCTGGCCCCGGACCTGACGCTGGAGGACTCGGGCGAGCTCGCGGTCGGTTCGTTCTACGCGGGCGTGCCACACCCGCCGGGCTACCCGGTCTGGACGATCTTCACCTGGCTGGTGTGCGAACTGGTGCCGGTGTCGAACATCGCGTGGCGCGTGGCGCTGGCCTCCGCCATTCAAGGCGCACTTGCGTGCGGGTTCATCGGCATGATGGTTTCGCGCGGCAGCGCGATGATCATCGGGGGGTTTGAGAACTTGCGCGGCATTGAGCCGAGGATTGAGAAGGCCATCTGTGTCGTGTGCGGCTACGTGGCTGGAATGCTGATGGGCTTCAACGGCTACCTGTGGAGTCAGGCGGTGATCGTCGAGGTGTATGCCATCAGCGTGCTCTCGCTCACGGGCTGCATGATCTTCCTCATGCGCTGGATGCACGCGCCGCACCAGCGGAAATATCTTTATTGGTCCGTTTTCTGGTTGGGCATCTGTTTCACCAACCACCAAACCCTGCTGGTCGCGGCCATCGGCATCGAGGTGGCGGTGCTCGCGCGGGACGTGCGGTTGGGCCGCGACGTGTTCTTCGGCAACTGCGTGATCTTTGCGGTGTTTGGCCTGCTGCTGATGTTCCGCTACGGCGGCGCGGCGGGCCTTGCCACTTCCGGGCTGAACCTTGCCTACATCAAGGCCTTCGTTGTCATCGGGTTGGTTTCCATGGTCGTGACCGCGTGGCTGTTCATCCAGACCGGCGCCAAGCTGGGGACGGAATGGAAGCCGGCAATCATGATGCTCATCATGTGGGTGCTCGGCGCGTCGTTCTACTTCTACATGCCGCTGGCCGGCTTGAGCACCCCGCCGATGCAGTGGGGCTACCCGCGCACGGTCGAGGGCTTCATGCATGCGCTGACCCGGGGCCAGTATGAGAAGGGCAACCCGACCTCCGGGCTCGACCGCTTCTTCGGCCAGCTCCAGACCTACGTGGAAGGCTCCATCGAAGAGATGAACATCGTTTATCTCTTCATCGCCCTGATCCCGCTGGCGATCATCTTCTACCGTCGCATCGAGCCGGAGGAGAAGGTCTGGCTCGGTGCGGCTTCCGGCCTTTACGCCTTTGTTTGCCTCTTCAAGCTGGCAACCCACTTCGCGGAGTTCCGGCCGGTCGTGCTGGGGATGATCTACGGCTACCTGTTCCTCCTCATCGGCATTATTCCGTTTCTCTTCCTGCGCCATGCCGGCGGGCGGGCCGAGCGCTCCTGGCTGGCGGGTTTGACCACCATCTTTCTGTTCCTGTCGCTGATGCTCATCTACCTGCTGAACCCGCCACCGGACCGGCAGAGCCAGCAGTTGAACCGCGTCTTCTTCACCGCGTCCTACGTGCCGGTGGCCATGTGTGTGGGCTACGGTTTGGCGCTCATCGCGGCGGCCGCGGTGGCGCAATACGCCCGCTTCCGCCGCGTGCTGCTGGCTGGTTGCGCCATCGCGGCGGCGGTGGCGTGGGTCGCGCTGGACGATCTACGCGTGGAGTATCCGCTGGCCATCTTCACCGCGCAGTTTGCGCTGGGCCTGGCCGTGGCGGGCATCCTCCTCTTCGCCGTCTGCCGGACGCGTGTGCCGCTGGCGTTGATGCTGGTGCTCTTCGCGGTCATGCCGGCGCACACGATCCTTTCCCACTGGGCGGAGAACGAACAGCGTGGCCACCTCTTCGGCTTCTGGTTTGGGCACGACATGTTCACGCCGCCGTTCGAGGACAGCAAAGGCAACTTCAGCTACGACCGCAAGGAACGGGAGGCCGCGCTCAAGGACCCCGCCCGCGCGAAGTTCACCTATCCCGAGATGGCGCCGCACACGATCCTCTACGGCGGCACCGACCCCGGCCGCTTCTGCCCGACCTACATGATTTTCTGCGAGAGCTTCATCAAGCCCGAGCAGCGGCGGAACCCGGACTTCGACCGGCGCGATGTTTACATCATCACCCAGAACGCCCTCGCGGACGCCACCTACCTGATGTATATCCGCTCGCACTACAACCGCAGCACGCAGAAGGACCCGCCGTTCTTCGCCGGGCTGGTGGATCACCTTCAGGGTTTGGTGCTCAAGAAGACGGAGCGAGCCAAGCGCGACCGCGGGATACCCTACCAGATGGGCGCGCTCGGGCGGTTGATTGGTCTTGGCGAATACCTCGCCAAACCCCTCGACTGGCTTTTCGGCGAGCGGATCGGGGCTGCCATCGAGCGCGACCGGCGGGCCGGCACCTCCCTGTTCAAGCCGGAGCATTTCACCAAAGTCAAAGAGCTCGCCGGAAAACTCCAGCCCGGCCCGCAGCAAGACGCGCTGTCCCAGTGGCTGCACGAGCAACTCGCGCCGGACACCCGCGCGCTCCTCACCGGCGCGGACGAGTCGGCGCTGCGCAAGGCGCTCGCCAAGGATTTCAACCGGCTCATCGAACGGGAGATGCCCGAGCGGTGGAAAGTCTTCGAGGATCTGCACCGCATCTACCAAGAGCACGAGGAAGCCGCTCGCAAGGTTCAGGAGACCAGCAACGATCCGCAGGCCCAACTTGCCATCCAAAACCTCAAGGTCGCTCGCGAGCAGGCCATGCAGACCCGGCGCAACGAATTCTTTGCCAGCCCCGCGCCGTTCTACAGCACCAACCGCTTCGCCGGGGTGAAACTCGACGCGCGCTTGCAGCGCTTTGCGAAGCAGGACCTCACCTGGGCCACCATCCGCCTCAACCGCCTGCTCCTTGAAGCCGCCTACCCCGACGCCATCGCCAAGAGCGAGGGCGGCGTTTATCCCGACCTGGAAATGCGCATCGCCTCCCCGGAAGACTCCTCCAAGGCGTTCACCGACTACGTCGAGGATGCGCGCAAGCGGCTCGAACACGATATGAAGGCTCCGAACGAGCCGCGCCAGATCCGACCCGGTGAGGACGTGAAATACGACGAGGCCACCGGCCGCATCCAGGTCAGCGGCCAGGTCGCCGTGATGTCCATTAACGGCCTGCTCACCAAGGTCATGTTCGACAAGAACCCCGGCCACGAATTCTACGTCGAAGAAAGTTTCCCGCTGGACTGGATGTATCCGCACCTGGCGCCCTCCGGCATCATCATGAAGATCAACCGCGAGCCTCTGCCCGAGATGACGCAGGAGATCGTGGACCGCGACCATCGTTTCTGGAGCAAATATTCCGAGCGCCTCATTGGCAACTGGATCACCCACGACACCACCGTCTCCAACATCTGCGAATTCGCCGAGCAAGCGTATGTCCGGCGCAATCTCAAGTCGGTTAAGGTCGCCGGTAAAGAAGTCTTCCCCGACGCCCGCTTCGTCCGCGACGACGACGCGCAGAAGGCCTTCTCCAAGCTCCGCAGCGCCATCGCCGGCGTTTACTTCTGGCGCATCAACGAGGCGGGCCGGCGCGGCAATCTCGCCGAGCAGCAACGCATGATCAAGGAATGCGACTTCGCCTTCCGCCAGGCCTTCGCCTTCTGCCCGTTCAGCCCGGAGGCCGTCTTCCGTTATACCAACCTCCTCATCAGCCTCGGCAAAATCGACGACGCACTGATGATCGCGCGCACGTTCCAGAAGCTCGACCCCAACAACCGCTCTGCCCGCGATCTGATTGACCAGCTCATGGACATCCGCGGCAAGGTCGGCGCCGGCGCGCCGATGCAAACTCAGTTGGCTCAGGCGCAGGTCCAGTTGGCGCAGTTGGAAGCCGCCCACCGCGCCAACCCCGCCGACGCCGGTGCCGGCCTCCAACTCGTCGCCGCCTACGTCCAGATGCGCCAAACCAACGCCGCCGTCGCCACCCTCGACATCCTTGCCCAGGCCGGCAGCAACGAGCTCATGACCCTCGTGCCCGTGCTGCAGGCCTACGCGCAAATCGGCCAGCCCGCGAAGAGCCAGCAGACCATCGCCCGGCTCTTCCCCTTGGCCGAGCAGATTCTCGCCAACCCGCAGTCCGATACCAACCGCCTCCAAGCCGCCCTTCAGGCCTACCAGTTGGTCGCCGCGTCCCAGCCCAACAACGCGCCGGCCATTCAGGGCATGGAAAACTCCCTCCATCGCCTGCTCCAGCACAATCCCGCCAGCCCCGAGTTGTGGTATGACCTCGGCGCGCTCCTCAGCTACCAAGACCAGACCAACGCCGCCCTGCAAGCCGTGAGCAACGCCGTCCACCACAGCAACGCGCGGCTCAAGAAAACTCCCGGCTCCCAAGACCTGCGCGCCCTGGCCACCTCCGACGGCCGTTTCAACGCCCTCCGCCCCAGCGCCGAGTTCCAGAAGATCGTCGCGCCGAAGTAGGAGCCGGCGGGCCGGCAGACGTAAGGGAGCGCGGACGAGCAAGTG
>JBJTAU010000033.1:0-7515 GCA_046090965.1 Limisphaerales bacterium
CGCGCCGCCGTGGCCGCACCTTCGCCCGCACCGACCGTGGGCACGACGCAGTTCCTCGTCATCAGTGGCGACGACGCGACACAACTCACCGTGGCCCCGACGGAACACCGGGGCTTTCCCAATTCCGTGCTCGCCTACGACACCCGCACCGACCGCTGGGCCGAAGTCGCGCCCACGCCTGCGCCGCGCGTGACTGTGCCCACAGCGCAGTGGAAGGGTGCCTGGCATGTCATCAGCGGTGAGCAAAAGCCCGGCATCCGCTCGCCGGAGGTTTGGTCGCTGAAACTGCCATGACCACACGAATTGAGGACGGAACACGAAGGGGATTGGGATGAAGGGACCGATGGATCCATTGAGTTACGCGGTTATCGGTGAGGCGATGGCCGTGCATCGGGAGCTGGGGCCGGGGGTGCGCGAGGAGTTTTATCACCGGCGTCTTGCGGCCCGGCTGCGGGCGATTGGCGTCGAGCACTTTTCCAAACCGCGCCGCGAATTGCTGCATCGCGATTTCGTGGCGGACGTTTTTGAGCCGGACATGGTCATTCCTTCCGGCCTAGTGCTGGAGTTGAAGCATCTGCTGGGCGGGTTCGCGGCCGAACACTTCGTGCAGCTCAAGTGTTACCTGAAGCTGTGGCGGGTGCGGGCGGGTCTCCTATTTAATTTCGGAAAGGAGAAGCTCGTCACGCAGCGCTATCTCTACGATGACCCGGGTATCGCGCGCATTGATGCCGCCACCCTGCTCGCGGGGCTTTCTGCTGGGACGACAGTTCGTCCGACGACTGAAGCGGCCTGTCGCTCGCTGGCCCGCGTGCTCGCCGAGCATGGCTGCGGATACCGGGACACGACCTACAACGGCCTGCTACGCGCCGACCTCGCTGCGGACGGCGTCAACTGTCTGCTCAATCCCCGAGCCTCCGTCGCGGTCGCGGGCGAAGTGCTGGGCGAAAGTCAGTTCCTCGGCTGCATCGTAGGTCAATCGCTCCTGGTGAAGCCGCTTTCCCAGCGCGGGGGCATCCGGGCCGCCGACCTAGCGGTGGTTCAAACGTGGCTGCGCCTGCTGGGCCTGTCTGCTGGCTTGGTCGCTCATTTCACCAAGAACAGCCTCGAAGTTCGATGGGTGGATCCTTCCACCCGCCCCCTTCAATCATGAAATCAACCGCCTCTTCCCCTTCGTGTTCCGCCCTCAATTCGTGTGGCCTCCTTCTGGCCCTTCTTCTCTGTGCCAAGGCCGTTGGTGCGGAGTTGCGCGTCACCACCGACTTCGAAGGCGGGTCGGCGAAGGTCGAGGCCATTGACCAGGCCGCGCGCGTCATCCGGTTCATGCCGGATGGCGATCCGCAGCGGGGCTGGCCGTGCTGGTGGTATCTGCGCGTGGACGGCGTGGCGAAGGACGAACGCGTCACGCTCAATCTCGCGGGCAGCGACCGGCCCACGCGCAACAACGGCCAAAACACGAGCAAGCCGCTCGCGGCTGGTTGGGCCATGCCCGCGCGCGCCACTTTTTCGACGGACGGCAAGACGTGGCGACACACCGCGCCGGGCAAGCGCGCGGAGGACCGCATCCACTACGAAGTCGCTGGCACTGGCGGCCCGCTGTGGATTGCGTGGGGGCCGCCCTTCACGCCGCGGGATACGGACGCGCTGCTGGACGAGGCGGAGAAACTTTCACCCGCTGCGAAGTCCTTCACGCTAGCGACGACGCGCGGTGGTCGGCCCGTGCGCGGCTTGCGCGTGAGCGAGGCGACCTCGCCGAAGCCGCCGGGCATCTGGGTTCATGCGCGGCAACACGCGTGGGAAAGTGGCTCGTGCTGGGACGCGCGCGGCTTCACCGAGTGGCTCGTGAGCGAAAACGCGGACGCGAAATGGCTCCGTGCCAACGCCGAGGTTTTCCTCGTGCCCATCATGGACGTGGACAACGCCGCGACGGGCAACGGCGGCAAGGAAGCGAATCCGCGCGACCACAACCGCGACTGGGATGACAACCCGGTTTATCCGGAAGTCGCCGCCGCGCAACAGCGGTTGCGCGCGCTGATTCAGGAGCAGCGGCTCGCGGTCTTTCTCGACTTGCACAACCCTGCCGCTGGCGACCCGACCTTCTTTTACATCCTGGAAAACCAGCTCCTGAAGGAGCCGATGATTCAGCGGCGCGAACGTTTCATCGAGTTGGCTTACGGACGCATCAGCCGGATCAAGCCGCTCATTCCCATGAGCAACAAGCCCAAGACCACCGGCGCGAGCTACCATCCGCTCTGGCGCAACATCAGCGCGAACTGGGTCTGCATGAATGGCAACCCCGACACCGTGAGCTTGTGCTTGGAGACGATCTGGAACTACGAGAACAGCACGACCGACGGCTACCGCGCGGTGGGCCGCGAGCTGGGCCGGGCGACGGCGGATTATCTACGCGCGCCCACCAAGCCGGAGAAACGAGATTGAAGCGCCGTGGGCGGTGGGCTTTGCTGACGCGTCGCCGTTGCTATGAAACTCGCTTTCGCTTCCGTGTCGCGTCTCGCGATGGTCGCCCTGTTCTTGTCCTGTCTAGCCGGGCTTCCCGCTGCCGAGACGCCGAAGCTGGAGCGGCTCAAATACAACCATCCCGGCCTCGTCGTGGATCTCGGCGTCGGCTTGTGGGCGTGGCCGCTGCCGATGGATTTCAACGGGGATGGCAACCTCGACCTTGTGGTGAACTGCCCGGACAAGCCTTACAACGGCGTTTACTTCTTCGAGAACGTGAGCGGCGACACGGCGAAGAACAAGCTGCCCGTCTTCAAACCCGGCCGCCGCATCAGCAAGGGACTGCAGAACGTGCAGGTCAGCTACGTCGGCGGAAAGCCCATCGTGCTCTCGCCGGGCCACGCGCACCCCGACTTCCTCCAGTCCGGCCTCGACAAGGCAGTGAAGCTTCCGCTGCCCGCGAATGTGCATCCCAACAAAGTCCGCGCAAACATGTGGCGCATGGTGGACTTCGACGGCGACGGCAAATTGGACCTGCTCATCGGCGTGGGCGACTGGACGGGCTACGGTTGGGACAACGCCTACGACGCGCGCGGCCAGTGGACCAACGCGCCGCTGCGGGGCTCCGTGTATTTCGCGCGCGGCACGGGCACGCCGGAGAAGCCGGCTTACGACACGCCGGTGCGGCTCATGGCCGGGGACAAGCCGCTGGAAACCTTCGGCTGGCCCTCGCCGAACTGCGCGGACTTCGATGGCGACGGTGATCTCGATCTGCTCTGTGGGGAGTTCCTCGACGGGTTCACCTACTTCGAGAACATCGGCACGCGCACCGCGCCCAAGTAAGCGCCGGGCCGGCGCCTCTCAGTAGGTGACGAGGTGAGGAGTATCCATTATCCCGCTGCGTGGCTTGCGGAGAAGGAAAGTCAGCGGCTCGTCACCTCGTCTCCTCCCGGGAAGGCGCGCCCGCTCACGATGGATTTGCAGATGATCACGCCCACGGCGATCGACTGGGATCGCGACGGCGACCTCGACCTCATCGTGGGCGACGAGGACGGGCGCGTGGCGTTCATCGAGAACACCGGCAAGTTCACGGCCGATCACACGCCGGTGTTTCTGCCGCCGCGCTACTTCCAGCAGGAGGCTGATGACGTGAAGTTCGGCGCGCTCGCCACGCCGGTCGGGTTCGATTGGGACGGCGACGGCGACATCGACATTCTCTGCGGCAACACCGCTGGCTACATCGCGTTCTTGGAGAACCTCTCCAGCCCGGGCGTGGAAAGACCCAAGTGGGCCGCGCCGAAACTGCTGGAGGCGGCCGGCCAGGTGATTCGCCCGATGGCTGGCTACAACGGCAGCATCCAAGGCCCCGCCGAGGCGAAGTGGGGCTACACCACGTTGAGCGTGGCGGACTGGGATGGCGATGGCCTGCCGGACTTGCTCGTGAATTCCATCCTTGGCCAGGTGGTTTGGTATCGGAACATCGGCACTCGCCGTGCGCCGAGGCTCGCGGCCGCACAACCCATCGAGGTCGAGTGGACCGGCCCGCAGCCGACGCTCGCCTACGGCTGGCTCCGGCCCGAGGGCAAGGCGCTGCTCACGCAATGGCGCACCACGCCCGTCGCCGTGGACTGGAACAAAGACGGCCTGATGGACCTCGTGATGCTGGACCAGGCGGGTTACCTAGCCTTCTTCGAGCGGGCGAAACGCGACGGCAAGCTCGTGCTGCTCCCGCCGATGCGCGTGTTGTGCAACGAGCAGGGCGAACCGTTGCTCCTGAGCAAGGGCACCGCCGGCAAGAGCGGTCGCCGGAAGCTCTGCATCGTGGATTGGGACGGCGACGGCAAACTCGACCTGCTGCTCAACTCGTCCAGCGCGAATTTCCTCCGGCAAGTCGGCATGCGCGACGGCAAGTGGCTCTTCAAGGACGAAGGCCCGCTCGTCGCGCAGAACATCGAAGGCCACGACGTGAGCCCGACCACCGTGGACTTCAACGGCGACGGCATCCCTGATTTCCTTGGCGGCGCGGAGGACGGGCGGTTTTACTACCTGCGGAACCCGCGCGCGCGTTGAAACCAAGTTTGACCACACCCAACCTCGCCCCTACGGTATGCCCTATGAAACCGGCCATCTATCTGACGGACCCGAAGGAAGTGCGCCGAGTGCGCTCGAATCAGCCGCGCGTCACCTCCGAGCAAGCCCGCGCCCAGCGCGAACGTCTCAAGCGCGCGAGCGAGAGATTCTTCGCGGCCGCCAAGAGCGCGACCTCGTCGCTTGGGCGCGCGAAAGTGGCTGCCTGATTGAGTCGTCGTTCTACCTGCCGCGTCTCGAAGATGCCGGCGAGGAGCACCGCGTTTGGTTGGAAGTGGCCAGCCAGCGCTACTTCAAGGTTACTCACGCTGGAAGATTCGGCTTCCACGTCATCGCGATGTCAGACGGCACTGCCGAGCTGATCGCCGCGACCCCGCTGGAATACTTGGAGCGACTGCTCCTCCACAACTACCTGTTCCACGACGCCATCGAGCTCGTGGGTGTCGCCTTGGAGCGAAATCAAGCTGTCATTGTTACCTCGCAGGAAGTCATCAAGGGCGACGAAGCTACCGAGGGAGAAATGGTCGCCTTCATGCGAAAACTCTGGTTCGAGCCCCTCACTGGACTTTCCCTCGGTCGCCCCGGCGCGCTGTCCTTCTACCGCGACCTTGATGAAGTCGCCGCCTTCGATGCGCATCCCGGCAATTTCGTGAAGGACGAGGAAGGCCATGTCCTGCCCATTGATTTGATTCTCGTCCGCGCTGACGAGCCGTTGCAAAAGGCGCTGAGAGCTTACTTAAACTGAACCATGAAACTCCTGTTCTCCCTCCTCTGCCTCGTCACCGTCGCGTGCGCGCAGCCCATCGTCGGCGGCTACAGTCCGGTCGCGCCGACGGATGCGGACGCACAGGCGGCTGCGAAGTTCGCCGTCACCCAGCAGGACGCGAAGCTCACCCTCCAAGCCCTCGACAAAGCCGCGCACCAAGTCGTCGCCGGCATGAACTACCGCCTCACCCTGCGGGTGCTCGACGCCGGCAAGCCCCGCCTGGCCGAAGCCGTCGTGTGGCGCAAGCTCGGCAACGCCGGCCACGAATTGACCTCGTGGAAGTGGCTGGATGCCCCGCCGACGCCCGCCGCGCTGCTCAAGACCGAGTTCATCTACGAGACTGCGCCGTTCCCCTCGTGCCACGCCTCGACCATCGTCGAGCTGCCGGGCGGCGGGCTCGTGACCGCGTGGTTCGGCGGCACGCGCGAGAAACATCCCGACGTGGGCATCTGGGTTTCGCGGCAGGAAGGCGGCGCGTGGACCGCGCCCGTGGAGGTCGCCAACGGCTTGCAGGCGAACCCCAAAGCCGGCTCACCAGCGCGTCACCCGTGCTGGAACCCCGTGCTCTTCCAGCCCAAGACCGGGCCGCTGCTGCTCTTCTACAAGGTCGGCCCCAGCCCGAGCACTTGGTGGGGCGAGTTGCGTCGCTCGACCGACGGCGGCAAAACGTGGAGCGCTACCCAACGCCTCGAGGCCGAGTGCGTCGGCCCCATCAAGAACAAGCCCGTGCAGCTCCCCAACGGCGACCTCCTCAGCCCGTCGAGCAGCGAGCACGACGGCTGGCGCGTCCACTTCGAACGCTCGCGCGACCTCGGCCAGACGTGGGAGATGATTGGCCCGGTCAACGACGGCAAGGCCATCGGTGCCATCCAGCCCAGCCTGCTGTTCCTCGGAGGCGACCAGCTCCTCGCCCTCGGCCGCACGCGGCAGGGGAAAGTGTTTCAAGTCCGCAGCGCCGACGCCGGGAAGATCTGGGGCGCGATGACGCTCACCGCCTTGCCCAACCCCAACGCCGGCACCGACGCCCTGACGCTCAAGGACGGCCGCCACTTGCTCATCTACAACCACACCGCCAGCGGCCGCTCGCCGCTGAACCTCGCGGTATCCCAGGACGGCCAGACCTGGCAGGCGGCGGGTGAGTTGGAAAGCACGCCCGGCAGCGAGTTCAGCTACCCGGCCCTCATCCAAACCCGCGACGGCCTCGTCCACGCGACGTGGACGTGGAAGCGCCAGAAAGTGAAGCACGCGGTGATTGACCCGGCGAAGCTCGCCCCGCGCGACTTCGTGGACGGCAAGTGGCCCAAACCGTAGCGCGATTTGTAAAAGGCGCGTCTCGACAGGCGGCGAGGTGGAATCACGACATGGGAATGTCGCGCCAGTTTCACGGAGTTGACCCGCCTCAATCCGGCCCCTACAAACCACGCAGCACCGCATCCCAAACCATCTCTGCCATGAAATCCTTCCTCCTCCTCGCCCTCCTGCTTGCCGCGCCGCTCACCTTGCCCGCGCAACCGGCGACGAAGCCGCCGGCGTTGCCCGCCGGCATTCGCATGGAGAAGGACCTCGCCTACATTCCCGACGGCGACCCTGCGCAAAAGCTCGACCTATACCTGCCAGAGAAACCCGCCGACAAACCGCTCCCGCTCATCGTCCACATCCTCGGCGGCGGTTGGCGCGGCGGCAACAAGTTCCCCTGTCCCGTGACCGGCATGGTGCTCAAGGGCTACGTCGTCGCGAGCGTGGAGTATCGCTTCAGCCAGAAAGCGATTTTCCCCGCGCAGATTCAGGACTGTCAGGCGGCGATCCGTTGGCTCCGCGCACGCAGCAAGGAATACAGCTTCGACCCCAACCGCGTCGGCGTCATCGGGGCTTCGGCCGGTGGACATCTCTCGGCGCTCGTCGGCACAGCGGGCGGGAAGAAAGCCTTCGCGCCCATCGGCGGCCACACCGACCAGGCCGATCGCGTGCAGGCTGTATGCGACATCTTCGGCCCGGCGGACTTCACCACGGTCGTGCAGCAGGCCGAGGCCGACAAAAACGTGCGGAACATCTTCAAGTTCAACTCGCCCACGGATCCCTACTCGCTGCTTACCGGCACGCAGCTCGAAGACAAACCCAAGTCGGAAGCCGTCAGCCCCGTGCATTACGTGAGCAAAGACAACCCGCCCTTCCTCATCCTCCACGGCACGCACGACACCCTCGTGCCC
>JBJTAU010000034.1:0-3569 GCA_046090965.1 Limisphaerales bacterium
GACCGTCTTCGCCGATCCTGTGCTCATCGGCAGCCGACACGCGGAAGTCGCCCGCGCGCTCGCGCCGATTTTCCAAGTGCCCGAGGCCGAACTGCACAAGCGCCTCCTTCCGCAAATCACCGTCCGCACCAATCTCGTCGCCTCGCTTGACGGCGCGTTGCTCACCAACCGTAACCTCATCGTCGTGGACGGCTACGTGGCCGCCCCGCGCGGAGTGTTGCACACCAACCGCTTCATCGCCCTGCACAACGGGGTTGTCACGACCAACTACCACGCCGTCGCCACGAACTCACCACTGGTCCTCTCGAACAGCTACGTCGTCATCACCAACCAGCTCCTCGTCCTCACCAACCGGCACGTGGTGCTTGCCCACAAGGTGTCCCTCGATCAGTGGCAGCAGATCCGGGCGGAAATGGCGAAGCTCACCTTCGGCGTCGATGAGGACAAGTTGCCGCGCAAGGAGAAGGCCTTCTACCGCGAACTACGCGCCAAGGCAATCAACACCGACCCGGTGGACGACCAGATCCGCATTTACCCGAACCAGTCCCTCGCCGCCCATGTGCTCGGCTTCATGGGGCCGGTCACGCGCACCAACGCAGCGGGCGACTTGCTCACCGAGTTGTCCGGCCTGGACGGACTCGAGCGCACGCTCAACGAGAAGCTCAGGGGGACTCGCGGCTGGCGCCAGACCGAAGTCGGGGGGAAGGGTGGCGAACTGGTGATGAACCGGCAGCAGGAAGTCGAGGCCCAGGACGGCCTCAACGCCGTGCTCACGCTCGATGCCGCCATGCAGCACATCCACGAAACCGAGCTGGGCGAAATCATGGCGCGCTACAACCCCGTCAGCGCCTCGGCCATCGTGCTGCGCCCGCGCACCGGCGAAATCCTCGCGATGGGTTCGCGTCCGACCTACGACCCGAACGCGCCGGGCAAGTCACCCATCGCTGCGCTCAAGAACCGCATGATCGTGGACAGCTACGAGCCGGGTTCGACCTTCAAGATCGTCTCCATTGGTGCCGCGTTGAACGAAGGATTGACCACGCTCGGCGAAAGGGTTGATTGCGAACGCGGCACCTGGAATTACAAGGGCAAGCCGCTCCGTGACCACGACCCGCTCGGTGTCCTCTCGGTCGAGGAGGTGATGATGAAGTCGTCGAACATCGGCTCGGCGAAACTCGGCCTGCGGCTCGGCGATCAAGGCCTGTTCAACTACCTCACCGCCTTCGGATTCGGCGAGCGCACCGGCGTGCTGCTCCCGGGCGAGTCGCGCGGCATTCTGATTCCGCTCAAGAGGTGGGACGGCATCACTGGCTCACGCGTGTCCATCGGCCACTCCGCCGCCGCCACGCCGCTCCAAATGGCCATGGCGATGGCGGCGATCGCCAATGGCGGCAAACTCATGCGTCCGCTGCTCGTGGACCGGCTCGAAGACGCTGAGGGCAAGGTCGTGATGAAAAACCACCCGCAGTTGGTGCGACAGGTCTTCAAGCCCGAAACCTCGAAGCAAGTCGTTGAGACGCTCAAGCGCGTGGTGTCCACCGACGGCACGGCCGAGAAGGCTCGGCTCGGCTACTACACCGCCGCAGGCAAGACCGGCACCGCCCAGAAGATTGATGAAGCGACTCACACCTACAGCCACTCGAAATACTTCTCGTCCTTCATCGGCTTTTTCCCGGCGGACCATCCAGAGCTGCTCATCTACGTGGCCGTGGACGAGCCGGACAAGACCAAAGGCTTTTATGGCGGCCAAGTCGCCGCGCCCGCCTTCAAGAATATCGCCCTGCGCTCTGCAAACTATCTGAACATCCGACCCGAAACGGCCGTGGGCGAACCCGTCACCGGCCTGGCGCAGGCACCGTTGGCGGGCAACCGGACCAATTGACATGAACGCTGAACCATCACCCACCGCCACGGCGACGCTCGCGCGTCCGGCCGCGCCCCGCCGTGCGCCCGCCGGCTCGCTCGTGCTAGCCCAGAGCTGGGTTCCCCTGTCGGTCTCGCGGCCGCCGCAAGCGGATTTGCGCCGGAGCACGCTGCGCGCCGCACAGGCCTTCACTAAGTTGTCGAACGAACTCGCCGTCCGCCGCGGCGAGACTCAACCACCGGCGGCTTGACGTCATGACGCTGACCCAACTTCTCGAAGGCCTGCCGCTGCTGCGTGCGGAAGGCCCGCTCGAGCGACTGGTGGCGGGAGTAACCGCTGACTCCCGCCGCCTTTCGCCGGGCATGGTGTTCGTCGCCGTGCCGGGCGAGCATCACGATGGTCACGACTTCATCAGCGCGGCGATTGACCGTGGGGCCGCCGCCGTCATCTGCGAGCGTAACGGTTTTTCCTCCGGCCGCGCGACGAAGGTGAAGGTCACGGATGCCCGCGTCGCGCTCGCGATCGCGGCGGCGAATTTTCACGGCCATCCGAGCCGCCAGTTGAAGGTCATCGGCGTCACCGGCACCAACGGCAAGACCACCGTGAGCTTCATGGTGAAGCACATTCTCCAAGCTGCCGGCATCCACGCGGGATTGCTCGGCACCATCCGCTACGAGATCGGCGATCGCGTGTTGCCGGCGCAGCGCACCACCCCGGAGGCATCCGAGATTCAGGCCTTCATGGCGCAGATGATTCGCGCTGGCTGCGAGGCGTGCGTGATGGAAGTCAGCTCGCACGCGCTAGCGATGAAACGCGTCCATGGCGTCCACTTCGACCTCGGCATCTTCACGAACCTGACGCAGGACCACCTCGATTTCCACGGCGACATGGAGAGCTACTACGAGGCGAAGAAACAGCTCTTCACCTCAATTCAGTTGGGCACCAAGCCCGGCGCGGCGGTGCTGAACATTGACGACTCCTTCGGTTCCCGCCTCGCGCGCGAGACCAGTGCGGAGGTGCAGTTCACCTACGGACTCGACGAGACGGCGAAACTGCGCGCGTCGGGGTTTGTGCTGGGCCACAGCGAGACCAGCTTCACCGCCGAGACGCCGGCGGGTCGCTTCGCGGTGACCATGCCGCTCATCGGCCGGCACAACATCTACAACGCCCTCGCTGCCATTGGTGCCGGTCTCGCGTTGCGCGTGCCCATTGCGAAAATTCAGGCCGCGTTGCGCACCATGCCGGCTGTGCCGGGCCGGTTGGAGCGCATCACGGCTGGCCAGCCTTTCAGCGTGTTCGTCGACTACGCGCACACGGACGACGCGCTCCATCACGTCCTACGCACCGTGCGCGAAATCACGCCCGGGCGCGTGCTGCTGGCCTTCGGCTGCGGCGGGGCGCGCGATACGGAGAAGCGCGCCAAGATGGGCAAGGTCGCCGCGCTGCTTGCTGACCACACGATCATCACCAGCGACAACCCGCGCCGCGAATCGCCCGCCGCCATCGCCGCGCAGATCGAGTCCGGCTTCCGCGCGATTCGCGGCGACCAGTTCAGTGTGGAGCTCGACCGCGCGCAGGCCATCCGCCAGTTGCTCCGCCTCGCGCGCGCCGGCGACACCGTGCTCATCGCTGGAAAGGGGCATGAGACCTACCAGGAATTTGACGACACCATCGTTCCGTTCGACGACCGCGTGCACGCGCAGGA
>JBJTAU010000035.1:0-8570 GCA_046090965.1 Limisphaerales bacterium
CGATCCGGAGAAACGCAAGCGCGTGCGCGTCCTCGTGGACAACGCCGCCAACGGCCAGCAACGCAACACGATTTACCCGCTCCACAGCGGCTTCGCGCCCGGTGGCAAGAGCGGCATTCAAGTCAGCGACGGGTGTCCCCATCTCCGCCACTGCGTGGACGATCTCGCCATCGTGCGCTCCATGTGGACCACGGACGACAACCACGGCGCGCAGATCCAGTTCCACTCGGGCCGCCACATGCTTGACGTGCAGGAGCCGACCATCGGCGCGTGGGTGAACTACGGCCTCGGTTCGCTCAACGACAACCTCCCGCAGTTCATCAACATGGGCCCGCGCTTCTTCGACAAGCGCGACGGCCGCTACCTCGGCCCCGCTTACGACGCGGTGCCGCTCGTGATTGACCCGCGCGAACCGCTCGCCTACGCACGGCCCGAGGGCGACCTGACTTCGGCGGAGCAGGAGATTCAGTTCAACTTGGTTGGCCAGTTGAACCGCCTGAAGGCCGCGCAATATCCCGGCGACCAAGCGCTCGACGCGCGCATCAAGAGCTACGAACTCGCCTTCCGCATGCAGATGGCGGTGCCCGAAGTGGTGAACTTTGACCGCGAATCCGAGGACACGAAAAAGCTCTACGGCCTCGACCAGGGCGAGACGAAGGCCTTCGGCATGCAACTGCTCGCGGCGCGGCGCTTCGTGGAGCGCGGCGTGCGCTTCATCCAAATCCAGCACGGCGACGGCGCGGCGGGGGCGTGGGACGCGCACAGCGGGTTGAAGGCGAATCATTCCAAGCTCACCGCGCAGGTGGACAAGCCGACAGCGGGACTGCTGCACGACTTGAAGCGGCGCGGCCTGCTGGACGAGACCATCGTCGTCTTCGCCACGGAGTTCGGCCGCACGCCCGGCTCGCAAGGCGCGGACGGTCGGGATCATCATCCCTACGGTTTCAGCGTGTGGCTCGCCGGCGGCGGCATCCGAGGCGGCATTGCGCACGGCAGCACGGATGAGTTGGGCTTCCACGCCGCCGAAGACCCGCACTACGTCACCGACATCCACGCGACGATCCTGCACCTGATGGGCGTGAACGGCCGCAAACTCGAAGTCCCCGACCGCAAGCGGCTCGACCAGGACTACGGCGAAATCCTCCGGCCCATCCTTGCCTGAGCACCGCCCGTGAAGGGCTACTTCGTGCTGCCATCTGGCTTGAGTTCGATCCGCGCAAGCTTGCCGGCCTTGCGCAGACCCGCCTCGAAGTAATCGCCCGCGTCGTCGTGCTGGAGTTCGAGCTTCACGAGAAAGCCGCCGTGGTCGCGAATGGCTTTCTGCACGGCGGGCGGCGCGGCAGCGAGAGGAAGAACTTCGGCCACCAGCGTGCCGTCGGGCGCGATGGTGAGGCTGCGTTTCTCCGTGCCGCGAGTGAACTCGGCGTAATAAGCGGGGTTGCCGTCATCATTGGTCCAGTAGAGGTCGCCGGGCGTCGCGCCGGCCAGTTGCGCGCGGAGCGCCTGCGCGACAGCGGGCGGGAGTTCCTTCTCGAATACTTGCCGCGCGATGAGCATCCCGTCCGGCGTGAAGGTGAAGCCGCGCACCACGCCGTCCTGACGGAACTCGCCTTCGAAGACCGGCCGGCCGTTTTCCACCGTGCGCTCGACGTCGAGCAACTTGCCGTCGCCGACGAGCGCCTGAACGGCCTGGCGGACGGCGGGCGGGAGCGGCGCGGCTTTCTTGGCCTTCAAGTCGGCGGCGAAGGAGGAACTCACCAAGGTCAAGAGCAGCACGAGGAGGCGCAGCGCGAGGGTTGGAGAACGGAGCCGTGAACCCGTGCCGGCGCGGAAAGAAAAGGTCGCTTTCATAGATTGGACCGAGCTTACCCGTTGGTCGTCCGCGCGGGAATACCTTCCCAGTTCGTCCCGGCGGGCAGGGTCTCGCCTTTCATCAAAAGCGAGAGGCTGTTGAGCCTCGCGTCCGGCTCCATGCGCGTGTCGTAGAGCACGAGCGAGAGCCCACCGATGGTGCAGCGGTCGCCAATGTCCACGGTGGACATCTTCATCACGCGGTCCTCGAAGAGGTGCGTCTGGAGCGTGGCGTCGGCGTTCACGCAGACGTCATCGCCGAGGCGCACGAGGTCGTGCTCGGTGATGTCCGTGGTCTCCAGATACACGCGCCGGCCGATGCGGGCGCCCAGCGCGCGGAAGACCCAGCAGAGGAATGGCGTGCCCTGCAAAATGCCGACAAACCAGTCGTTGCTCAGATGTTCGTGGACGGCATTCACGAGTTCGTTGCGCCAGACGAACGTGCTCCAGAGCGGGCGTTCGCCGGGGCGATAGCGGCCCACGACGGTCCATTTCAACGCGACGAGGAAGAGCACGGCGAGCAAGCCGCACACACCGTAAAGCAGCGGGAAAATCGCGAGGTGCTCCCACGGTTCGAGGTAATCCTGCGTCAGCACGACGCCGGAGAACAGCAGGCTGGTCAGCACGACGAAACCGCTCGCCGGCAAGAGCACACGGATGAACTCGATGAGCGCGCGCAGCGCGCGGAGTTTCGTGGTTGGCTTGAACGTGTTCTCGACGGCGAACGCGGTGCTTTGCTGGCGGCTGGGCAGGAAGATCGCGGGTGAGCCAAGCCACGTTGCGCCGGGGCGCGCGGCATCCTCGGGCTTGCTCGGCGGCAGGGAGAGGCAGCCGACCAGCGCGTTATCCGCGACGCCGCTGCCGGGTGGGAGCATGGCGCTGTTGCCGACGAAGGCGCGTTTGCCCACGCGGCATTCCGCGAGCGTGATGAAGCCGCCTTCCACGCGCGCCGCGCCGAGCGTGACGCTGTCGGCGAGGAAGCATTCGTCACCGAGGTCGAGCAAGTCGGGCGAGACCGCGCCGGCGGTGGAGATTTCCGCCTGCTTGCCGAGCTTCGCGCCGAGCAGCTTGAACCACGGCTCCAGATACACCGATGCGTAGAGCGGCCCGAGGAAGTCCAGGCTCAGGTCCATGAGGTGGTCCACGAACCATTTGCGGACGTAGAACCAACTGTGAATCGGGTAGCGGCCCGGTCGCACGCGCCCGAGCAGGAGCCACTTGAACGCGGCGATTTCCAACCCGAGCAGCACGACGTAGCTGAACGCGACCAGCGGCGCGAGCAGGAGATAGCCGTAGTAATCGTCCTCGTAGTTGAAGTGGTTCATCAGCACCACGCCGGGCAAAATCGCCGCGAGGATGCAAGCGGGGAAGAGCGCGACGCCGATGGCGTGCAAGCACGCGAAGCCGAGGCGGTGGAGTGCCGAGCATGGCTCGGCCTTGGCGGATTCACCTGCTCCTGCCGGGCGATGCTCGGTGCTTCGTTTTGCCGGTGAGCCGAGCCAGCGTTCGACGGCGGGAATGGTTTTGCCCGCGGGCAGCAGCGACATGTCTTCCAGCGCCGCGCCGTCCGCGAGCGAAGAATTCTCCCGCATCACCGCGCGCGTGCCGATGAAGCACCCCTTGCCGATGCGCACGCTGCCGATGATGAGTTGCCCATCCTCGACGTGATAGCCCGGCGCAGTTGCGTCCGTGCCCACGCTCGTGTCGTCGCCGATGTCGAGCAAGTCGTAGCAGGCGAAGTTCGGGCTCGCGAGGTGGACGTTGCGCCCGATGCGCGCGCCCATGAGGCGGAAATAAACATTCAGCAGCGGCGTGCCGGCGAGGTAATGCACCGGGATGGCCGACTGAATCGTGTTCACGAACCAGAACCGCACGTAGTAGCCGCCCCACAGCGGATGCGCGCCCGCGCGATAGCGGCCGATGACGAGCCACTTGATGGCGATGGACGCCGCGAGCATCGCCGGGTAGAGCGCCACGAGCACGCCGAACGCGCCGACGATCGCCTCCCAGCGCTCGTAGTCCTCTTCATACATCCACGTGTAGGTGAGGTAGGGCGCGAGCCATTGCAGCGAGAAAAAACCGAGGACGAAGTAGAGGCCGCCGAGTTGCCACAGGCCGCAGAGGAAGTGGCGGAGGTTGGAACCCGCTGCGCCTGGAGCGCGGACGCCCACGTCATCCTCCGCTTTCGTGGAAGCAGCAGTTGAAGCTCTGCCAGCGTCGTCTGCTACTCCCGGAGGTGGGCGTCCGGGCTCCAGCCGCGCGGCGAGCTTCTCCACCGTCGGCTGCTCATACACATCGAGAATGGAAACGCCGCGCAGCTCGGGGTCCTGGCGCAACTCGCTCACGAGCCGCGCCGCGAGCAGCGAATGCCCGCCCAACTCGCGGAAGAAATCGTCCGTCACCGACACGCGTTGCGGCGCGAAGAGCTTTTCCCAGACGGTGGCGAGCTTGCGCTCCATCGCCGTGCGTGGGGCGACATGGTTTGGGTCCGCCAGTGTGGCTTCGCGTGGGCGAGGTGCCGGCAGCGCGCGGCGATCCACCTTGCCGCTGGGCAGCGTGGGCAACGAGGGAATCGGCTCGATGACTGCGTGCACCATGTAGCCGGGCAGGCGCGCGCGGAGGAGTTCCTTCAAGTCCTGCTCGGCCACACCTGCCTCATCACGTGGCACGACGTAGGCGACGAGTTGCTGCACGCCGGGAACATCTTCGCGGACGGTCGCGACCGCGGCAGCCACGCCCGGACACGCCAGCAAGACGGATTCAATCTCCGAGAGTTCGATCCGATAGCCGCGCAGTTTGACCTGCGAGTCGATGCGGCCGCGGAACTCGAGCTCACCATCCTCGTTGAAACACGCCAGATCGCCGGTGCGGTAGAGGCGCGGCGGCTCGGCACCAAGCGGATTGGGAATGAACTTCTCGGCCGTCAGATCGGGCCGACCTACATAACCCCGCGCCAGGCCGAGACCGCCGATGCAGAGTTCGCCCACTTCGCCCGGCGGCAGCGGGCGGCGCAGCTCGTCGAGGATGAAGACGAAATAGTTCGGCACGGGGCGACCGATGGTCACGGGTTCGCCGGGCCGCAAGTCGCCGTAGGTCGCGATGACGGTCGCCTCCGTCGGTCCGTAGGTGTTCACCATGCGGCGATTTCCGCGCGCCCAGCGGTTCACGAGGTCGGCGGGACAAGCCTCGCCACCGACGATGAGCAGGCTCACCGTCGGCACATCGTCGGTCATCATCGCGAGCTGCGTCGGCACGGTGCTGAAGACCGTCACGCCCGCTTCCGTGAGCAACCGCGACAGCATCGGCCCGGAGTGGACCATCTCGCGCGTGCCAGCCACGAGTGTCGCGCCCGCGAAGAACGCCAGCCACACCTCCTCGACCGACGCATCGAACGCGATGGAGAAGCCCTGATACACGCGGTCGTCGGGTCGCACATCAAAGATGGCTCCCTCCGCGCGCACGAGATGGCACGCGCTGCGATGCTGAATCTCCACGCCCTTGGGCCGCCCCGTCGTGCCGGACGTGTAAATGACGTAGGCAATGTCCTGCGGTGTGGTGCCGGTTTCGCGGCGCAGGAGTTGCGTGGTCGGCTGCCGGGAAATCGCCTCGGCATCTCGGTCGAGAACGACAATCCGCCCGGCGAACTTGCCGGCCTTTTGCCGCAGCGCCGACACCGTGACGAGGACGTCCGCGTTCACGTCGGCGAGGATGAACTCGACACGGTCGGCCGGGTAATCGGGGTCCAGCGGCACGTAGGCCGCACCGGCCTTGAGCGCGGCGAGCAACGTGACATACACGTCCATCGAACGTGGCAGGAGCAAAGCCACGTGACTTCCGCGCAGCGCCGCCAGCGCGCGCAAGTGCCGCGCGAGCTGGTTCGCGCGCTGCTCGACCTCGCCGTAAGTCATCCGCTCCTCGCCGCACGCGAGCGCGATCTGCCCTTCCTCCGCGGCGGCGCTGCGCTCGAAGAGTTCGTGCAGCAGCTCGTTGCGGCAGAGTTCGGGTGCCTTCGAGAACTGGAAGGTGGGAACCTGGATGGCGGGGCGTGACATCGGCTTACGGGCGGCAGCGTCCCCGCCCGAGACGGCTCGTGTCACGTCTTGGTTTCACGCGCATTGTCCCTCGACCTCGGCGGGACGGTTTGCTTTCCTCCGCGCATGAAGCTCCGTTCCACCCTCGCTGCCTGCGCGCTGGCTTTGCTCTTGGTTGGCTCGTGCGTCTCGGCTGCGCCGAAACTCAACGTGCTCTTCCTAGTTGCCGACGACTTGAACACCCGGCTCGGTTGCTATGGCGACGCGCTCGCGCTGTCCCCGAACATCGACAAGCTCGCGAAGCGCGGCGTGCGCTTCGAGCGCGCCTATTGTCAGTATCCGCTCTGTAATCCCTCGCGCTCGTCGTTCCTCTCCGGCCTGCGGCCCGACACCACGCGGGTCTTCGAGAACGCCACCCACTTCCGCGCGGCCGTGCCGGACGCGCAGACGCTGCCGCAGACCTTCCAGCGCGCCGGTTACTCGGTCATCCGCGCCGGCAAGCTCTACCACTACGGTGTGCCGGCACAGATCGGCACGGATGGCTTCGATGATGCGCCGTCCTGGCAGCGCACGATCAACCCTTCCGGCCGCGACAAGACCGAGGAAGCTTCCATCCGCAATTACACGCCCAAGATCGGCCTCGGCGCGGCGCTCGCGTGGCACGCCACGGCGGGCGACGGCACCGATCACACGGACGGGAAGATCGCGACCGAGGTCATCGCGCTGCTGGAAAAGCACGCCGCCCAGCCGGATCAACCCTTCTTCATCGGCTGCGGTTTCTTCCGCCCGCATGTCCCCTGCGTCGCGAGCCAAAAGTTTTTTGACCTGCACCCTTTGGACAAGTTCTCCCTCCCCAAAGAACCGCTGGAACACCTCGCGAAGATTCCCGCCGTCTCCCCGCTGGTGAAGCCTCCGAATTACGGCGTGCCCGAGCCGGACCTGAAGCAGTTTCTCCGCGCCTATTACGCCAGCGTGAGCCAGATGGACACGCAGGTCGGCCGCGTGGTGGACGCACTCGACCGCCTCAAACTCGCGGACAAAACCATCATTGTCTTCCTCAGCGATCACGGTTGGTTGCTTGGCGAACACGGTGGCCAGTGGCAGAAACGCAGCCTCTTCGAGGAGTCCGCGCGCGTGCCGCTCGTCATCGCCGTGCCGGGCAACCAGGCCAACGGCCAGACCAGCCGCCGACCGGTGGAACTCGTGGACCTGCACCCGACGCTGGCGGAACTCTGCGGCCTGCTCATCCACCCCAAGCTTGACGGCAAGAGCCTCAAACCCTTGCTCACGAACCCGCAGGCCGCGTGGGACAAACCCGCGTTCACCCAAGTCACCCGCAATGCCGAGGTCAGCCTCGCCATCGGCGTGGACCCCAAGAAGAAATCCCTCATGGGCCGCAGTGTCCGCACGGACCGCTGGTGTTACATCGAGTGGGACGACGGACGCGCGGGCCATGAGCTCTATGATGCCCAAGCCGACCCGAAACAATACCGCAACCTCGCCGATGATCCCGAACACGCGAAGCCAGTGGCCGAACTGAAAGCATTGCTCAGGCGCGTCGCCCCGGCTGAAGCGAAGTAAGGCAGTGTTCAGTAACCAGTGTTCAGTGTTCAGTCGGGAACAGCTGCGTGCGGTCAGTGAAGCGCCAGTCACTGATCACTGAAAACTGATCACTGAACACTGAAAACTTGCCCCTGCTCCGGCCTCCCCTTACAACCGCCCCATGTCACGCAAACTCTCGGCCCTCGCCCCCGCTTGGTGGGACTACACCACGCTCGACACCGCCATCATCGAAGCCGTCGCGCGCCTCACGCCGGAGAAAATGCTCAAGCTCTCCCGGCCCGGCTTCAAGGTCGTCTTCTACGACACCCTCGAAGACTTCTACTGCGCCGAGGCCCTCGACTACATCCACGCTGGGAAGCAGGCCACGCCCGACAACCCCGCCGGCATCTGCGGTCCCATCGGCCCCACGGAGCAGTTGCCCCTCGTGGCGCGCATCGTCAACGAAATGGGACTCAAACTCCACGACGCGCACTTCTGGGGCATGGACTAATGGGTCATCGACGGGCGGGAAGCGCCCGTCACCCACCCGCTTTCCTTCGAGAAGTGCTACCGGGAAATGTGCTTCAACCGCATTGACCGCCGGCTGGTCCTGCCCGATGCCAACCAGCACACCCCCAAGCCCGACACCCTCGCCTACCGCGCCACTTGGGGCAGCGGCGTGCGCTGTGTCGTCATGCAAGGCGGCCAGGGCGACATCAAACACTGGGCCTTCAACGACCCCCTGCCCCGCAAGGGCAGATACAAGGACGCCCCCCCGAGCGCGGCGGATTATCGCAAGCTCGCCACGCGCGTCGTGGACCTGCACCCCGTCACCATCGCGCAGAACGCGCGCACCAGCGGCGGCGGGAACGTGACCCTCGTGCCCAAGCAGGCCATCACCGTCGGCCCGGTCGAGACTTGGCTCGCGGAAAAGGTCTCCATCTGGCACGCGGGCTGTCACGACAACCCCTTTGGCCAGCGCCTCACCGCCTACATGATCGCCCACCGCATCGCGGACAGCTCCGTCCCCATGTCCCTCCTGGCCGACCATCCGAACGTGCAGTTCAACTACTACCGCAAGGGCATCGGCTCCTGCGACGTGGAGATGCACTGAGGAAACTGGATTGATAAGGAAGGCAAGAAGGC
>JBJTAU010000036.1:0-3341 GCA_046090965.1 Limisphaerales bacterium
ACTGCCTGGCCCAGGCGGGCAGGAGTTGCAGTTCCAAATCCATCTCAGTCTCGGGCGGTTGGCTCATGAAAAAAGCGGCGGCACTTTGGCGCGCCGGGTCGAAAGCGACGGGGACATTGGGCTGCTGTCAGTTGGAATGCAAGCGTCGGCGAAGGCGAACTGAACGCCGTCGTGAGACAAGTCGGAACATCGAGCGCTTCGGCGATCGTTTGCTGGCGGGGAGAACGCCTGTGCCTCGCGGGACGCGGGCACGCTCATGGCGAGGTCTTGGCTCCGGTTCATTTTTTCTGGGCGGGCGGCAACGGGGGTTGCTTAACCGGCTTTTGCGGCCGGAAACTGGATGGCAGCAGCCGCCGGATAATCTCGATCATTTGGCCGTCAGTCTCGCGGTTGCGCCAGCCCTCCGGGAAAGCCAGCCACACCTCGAAGGCTTCTTGATTCTTGCCCTGCTTGACCAAGGCCTGCATCTGAAGCTCGAGCTTCTCAATCAGATCATGGCTTTTGAGCTCGTGCAGGAGGAGGGCATTGTCCGACTTGCGCTGGGCCTCGGCCCCCATCCGGGTGCCCTGCGCCTTCCGCGCGATCTGCCGGTAACGGTCCACGATGCCGATGAGTTCGTCGGGGTGCTCTTTGGCGTAAAGGTCGGCCTCCGCCATCATGTTGAAAAGAGGTGCGTCCTTCAGCGGATTGAAATCTTTCTCGCCCGGCGGAGGAAAGGGCAGGAGCGGACTGGCACTTTGGTTCGGCATGATCGGGCCCTTGCCGGCCATGCCCGGGCGCGGGCGCACGTTCTGGTCATCGGGATGCGTCGGAGGTTGGACCGGCTCCGCCAGCGGTGGATTGCCAGTCTCCGTGGCGGGCGCGGACACGGGCGGGCGCTTGTCTGGCAGCATCATCGGCACGGCGAGCGCGGCGATGAGGACGACCACTGCGCCGATGGCCAGACGCTGAAGGTTGCGCGGATCGCGCAGGACCTGCCCCAGTTCACGCTCGGATGATGGCCGGCCTTCACGCGCTGCAAGTCGGCGAGCAGCTCGTCGTAATCCTGATAGCGGGCCGCCGGAAGCTTCGCCGTCATGCGCTTGATGAACCGCTCGACCTCCTCCGGCAGCGGCGTGCCCAGCTCGAAGCCCGTGGGCAACGGCTTGTTCGCGTGCGCGAGCACCACGGAGAAATTCGACGCGCCCTCGAACGGCCGTTTGCCCGTGAGCAGGTAGAGCAGCGTGACGCCCAGCGCGTAAATGTCCGCGCGATGGTCCACGTGCGCGGCGTCGTCTGCCTGCTCGGGTGCGAGGAAGTGCGGCGAGCCCATGCCTACGCCGGTCATGGTCACGTCGGAATCATCCGTGAGCTTCTTGGCCAGGCCGAGGTCGGCGACCTTCACCCGCCCATCGCTGGTGAGCATGAGGTTGGCCGGCTTGACGTCGCGGTGAATGATGGCGTGGCGGACGGCGAACTTGAGCGCGGTCACCGCCTGCTCGAAATACGTCAGCGCATCGGGAATGGACAGCTTGCCGTGCTCCTTCACATAGATGGAGAGGTCCACGCCGTCCACCAGCTCCATCACGAAGTAATACTACCCCCTCCGCGCAACCGTAGTCATACACCTGCACTACGTTCGGGTGGTTGAGCGCGGCCGCAGACTTGGCCTCGCGCTCGAAGCGGGCGAGGAATTCCGGCTCGCGGGACAATTCCTCGGACAGCAGCTTCACCGCGACGCGGCGGTCGAGCTTCAGCTGCACCGCCTCATACACCTCGCCCATGCCGCCCACGGCGATCTTGCGGACCAGTTGGTATTCGCCGAGCTGCGTGCCGGAGAGGTCTCGCTCCTTCGCTTTGAAGGCAATCGCCGATCCGGACGTAGGGGTCGCTGGACCGCGCGGCACTTGGCCGCTCGCCAGCGTCTCGTCATCCGCCCCAGGCAGAGAATGCGCGGGGCGGCGAGGAGCGGGCGCAGAATCGGAAACGGGATCGTCCATGGGTCAGAATTTAAGCGCCTCGCCTTCCCGAGCGGCAAAGATCGGCAGTTCGGCTCCGTGTTTCGCGGCGCGCGCAAGGCAGAGCTTCACCTTCGCTTCCACGTCGCCGCGTCGCAGCACGGCGGAGAAGACCTTCAGCCCGTTGAGCAGGACGCCGTTGCGGCTCTCATTGTCCAGCAACTCGAAGCCTTCCTCGTGACGGCGGATGAGCGCGTGCCGCCGCGACGCGCGCGGTGAGTTGATGCGGATGTTGGCCGCCTCGTCGCGGCCCATGACAAACTCCTCACGGTCGAGCGGGATCAGCCGCGGCGCACCGGTGCCCTCGATCTGCTGGAGCCGGTGTGGGCGCACGTCCCGCTCTCGGCGTGCGGCCACGATGAGCGTCGGCACGGTGGCCTCGCTGCGGCGGTGGGAAGAAGTTTCAGCCATCGGAAAGGAGGAGTTAGAACGGCTGACCCTTGCCCGGCGGTCCCTTGCCACCGGGTCCGCCCTTGAAGTTCACGTCGCCCGCGCCGAAGCGCATCGGGCCGGGGCCGTGCCGGAAGAAACTACTGTCCAGCGTGCCGCGAAACTGGCGCGGGATGAACGGGAAATCGTCCGTCAACACGTAGTGATATGTGCCCTGCGGAAACTCCTGCGTCACGCCGAAACGCCCGTTGGCCTCGTCCAAGTCGCCCGCACCCGCAACGAACTCAAAGTCCTCCACGTAGCTGCCGTCGAACTTCCCGCCCGGCCCGCTGGCCCGCGTGCCTTCGCGCAGCCGGTAGCTGGACTTCATTCGCTTCACCGTGCTCTTCGCGTCCTTTGGATCGCTGTAGTCCCATGGCCCGTAAATCGGAAACCCGTCCGCCGCCCAGCCCACTTGCACGATCTTCTCCTTGCCGCCGGTCAGCTTCTCGATGAGGCCCGTCGGCATCGCGTGATAGTGATAAGCTCCGGTCGGCTGCACGTGCGCGTTGTGCCGGTCAATGCCGAGCTTCTGCGAGCCGCTGATGGGGTCGAGCGTCCAGCCCGAACGCGGGTCCATCTGCCACCACTCCGCCGCGCCGGGGTCGAACACGACGCCGTTGAGCGCCACGCCGAACGGGTGCATCCGCAGCGGCGTGAACTGTGTGTTGGCCTGCGGCTGCGCCGGCACGCGGTAGTTGTAGTTCTGCGCCGCGACGACGTTCGGGTTGCCGCGATTCGGAAACAACCCCGGCGTGTGGTCGGGCAGGCCGTTCGCCTTGATGATGCGAAAGCCGCCCTCCACCGTGATGCTTACCTGGCTCGGCGCGGGATTCTTCCCATCGCCGGCCGGGGCCGCGAATTGCTTGCCCTTCTGTTCACCGCCCCGCCCGCCCTGCCCTTTCGGCTCGGGCG
>JBJTAU010000037.1:0-4107 GCA_046090965.1 Limisphaerales bacterium
GCCGCGCGCGGTCCACGATCGAGAGCCCGGGATCGAGGATCACTTGGATGCCCAACGCTTCGCTCCGCACTTGCAGCGGCCCGCGCTGCGGTTTGCTCTACGGCCTCTACATGGGCCTCTTCAGCCAGGCCAACACCCTCATCACCTACGCCGTGCAACCCCTGCCCTCGGAGATCGCCGTGAAATGGTTCCTCTCCGGAGCGGTTCAAGGCGTGTTGCTGGGCGTCCTCGTCTATTTCGTCTATCCGCCGCGCGTGGCGACGGAACCCGCCCCTGCCTGCCCGGTGTGAGCCGCGCGGAGTTTTTGCTTACCCGCACCGCGCCGGCCTCTTAGGCTCCGCGCAACGTCGTGCCGCCGCGCCCGCGCATCCTTTACGTCAACAACAGCGCCGATCTCTACGGCGCGAGCCGCGCGCTGCTGCGCGTTCTGCAGCCGCTGCGGGAACGGGGTTTCGAGCCGGTGG
This sequence comes from Limisphaerales bacterium, assembly GCA_046090965.1. GTDB lineage: Bacteria > Verrucomicrobiota > Verrucomicrobiia > Limisphaerales > SXTU01 > SXTU01. Next base: position 465 of record JBJTAU010000037.1, read on the forward strand.
TGGTGGTGCCGGAGCGCGGGCCGCTGCAAGAGCGGATCGAAGCGTTGGGCATCCAAGTGATCCTCGATCCCGGGCTCTCGATCGTGGACCGCGCGCGGCTCAACTCGTGGCGCGCGCTCGGTTTCTTCCTCGGCTTTCCGTTCAACGTGCTGCGTTTCTTCAACCTGATCCGCCGCGAGCGCATCGCGCTGGTGCACACGAACACTGCCGTGATGCCGTCGCCCGCGCTGGCGGCGTGGCTCGCCGACGTGCCACACGTCTGGCACATGCGCGAGATCTTCGACGAGTTCCGCTCCGGCTGGAAATTCTACTGGCGCTACCTGCACGCGTTCTCCACGCGCATCCCGTGCATGTCCGAAGCCATCGCGGCGCAATTTCCCAACCGTCGGAAGACCTGCGTGCTCTTCGACGGCCTGCCCTTGGAAGAATATCCGCCAGCGGCAGTCGGTTCGCGGGCCGAGGCGAAGGCGAATTTTCAGCTCGGCTCCGGCCCCGTCATCGGCTGCGTGGGGCGGATCAAGTTCGTGCGCAAGGGGCAGGAAGTGCTCGTGCAGGCCGCTGCGCTGCTCAAGCAACGCGGTCTCGCCGCGAAGCTCCTGCTCGTCGGCGCGCCCGCGCCCGGCAACGAGGAGCACGGCGAACGACTACGCAAACTCATCCACGACCTCGGCCTCGACGGCGATGTGGTGCTGACCGGCGAGCTGGCCGATCCGAAACCCGCCTACGCGGCGATGGACATCTTCGTGCTGCCCTCGGCGCAGGCCGAGCCGTTCGGACTCGTCGTGCTCGAAGCGATGGCGTTGGGCTGCCCCGTGGTGGCCACGGCCATCGGCGGGCCGTTGAGCATCGTGGCAGAGGGCGAGACAGGCTTCCTCGTGCCGCCGGGCGATGCAAAGGCCCTCGCCGACAAACTCGAAGTGCTCCTGCGAGATGTCGCGCTGCGCGAGCGGATGGCGGCGGCGGGACGCGCGCGGCTGGAGAGCAAGTTCTCGTTCGCGAACACCGTCAATGAGCTGGAGGCGCTCTACCGCGAGGTGTTGAAGGAGCGCGCCGGTTCGCCGCAAAATCCCGCACGATGAGTCCGCGTCCAGCCAACCCGCAAGTCTTCCTCGACCATCTCGCGGGCGACTACCGCGCGCCAGTTCTGGCGGGCTTGGAGCACGTTGGCTTCTTCCGCGACGTGCCGGCTGGCGGGACGGTTTTCCTCAAGCCGAACCTGACGTTCCCGGTCTATCGCCCCGGCGTGATGACGTCGTTCGAGTGTCTCAAGGCTGTGGTGGAAGTCCTGCGCGAGCGCGGCTTGCAGGTCATCATCGGCGAGGCGGACAGCGGCGGCTACAACCGCTTCTCGATGGACGAGGTCTTCGCGAAGATGGGCATCACCGCGTTGGCGGAGGCGACCGGTTCGCGCGTGGTGAACCTGAGCTACGCCGAGTCCGAGACTGTCGAAGTTCACTCCGGCTGGCGCACGCTTTCGGTGCCGTTGCCCAAATTGCTGCTGCGGGAGGTGGACGCCTTCATCACGCTGCCCGTGGCGAAGATTCACATGAACACCCAGGTGTCGCTCGCGCTGAAGAACCAGTGGGGCTGCATCCAGGAACCGGCGGAGCGGCTGAAGTTGCACCCGTATTTCCCGGCGACGATCTACGAAGTCTGCCGCCGGCTGCCGCGCGCGTATGCGGTGGTGGACGGGCGCTTCGGCCTCAACGGCACGGGGCCGATGCAAGGGAACCCGGTCGAGCTGAACTGGCTGCTCGTGGCCAACGACCTCGTCGCCGCCGACCGCGTCTGCTGCCGGCTAATGCAGGTGGACGAGACGCAGCTGCGTTACTTGCGCCACTTCCGCCGCGCGGGCTGGTGGACGGACTACAGCGCGATCCAAGTGAGCCAGCCGCTGGCGCCGTTCTTGAAGGAAAAATTTTACCTGCGGCGCGCGTGGACGGATTACCCCGGGCTGCTGTGCTTCAACAACTCGTTCCTCGCGTGGCTGGGCTACCGCTCGCCGGTGGCGGGCTTCGCGCACTGGCTGCTCTACAAGTTCCGCAAGCCGTTCTACGACTACGACGCGGAGGCCGAGAAAGTGAAGAGCCGCCGCGAGTGAGCGGACCGGCCTCGGGTAACAATGGCATTGTGTTCGCGACAGCGGGTTTCGATATTGGGCCGGTGAATTCACGCGCCACATGAGCCGACCGTTCTTCAGCGTCATCACGCCTGCCTTGAATGCGCGCGCGTTCCTGCCCCGCAACCTCGCCTCGGTGCGCGCGCAGGGCATGGCTCCCGGCGAGGTCGAGCACTGGGTCATTGATGGCGGGTCCAAAGACGGGACGGTCGAGTGGCTGGAAGCGCAGGCCGACTTGAAGTTCATCTCCGAGAAAGACCGCGGCCTCTCCGACGCGGTCAACAAGGGTATCGCGCGCGCGACGGGCGAATGGATTCTGTGGCTCAACGCCGATGACGAGCTGGCCCCCGGTGCGATGGCGAAGTTCAAGGCGGCGACGGCGCGCTTCCCCGATGCGCGCGTGTTTTGCGGCACGGAGGAACTGCGCGGCTACGACGGCACCGTGGAGGAGGTCTTGCCGCCGTGGGATTACAACTTGAAGGAGCTGCTCGGCACGCGCATCGCCATCAACCAGGCTGCGACGTGGGTGCATCGCTCCGTGTATGAGCGCGTGGGTGTGCTGGACGTGGGCATCCGCTACGCGATGGATTACGAGTGGACCGTGCGCGCGATGAAGGAGTTTCGCTGCCAGCCGATTCCCGACGTGCTGGCGATTTACCACCGCCGGCCCGGCTCGTTGATGGACGCGCACATGGCGGCGCATTACGAGACCTTCCTTCGCGTTCGGCGCAAGCTGGGCCTGGGCTACTTCGACCGGGGTGAGTTCAACATCCGCTTCTACCTCCTCACCGAGCCGCTGCGCCGGCAGCGATGGCTGCGCTCGCTCGTGCGGCGGATCAAGGGCCTCTTCGGCTGCGCGCCCGCCCACCCGCTGCCGCCAGCCTCATGAGCACGGACGGTGTGAACGTCCTGCACGTGCTGGGCGGGACTCAACTCGAAGGCGGCACGGCCAACGTCGTCACCCGGCTGGCCCGGCTCCAACTCCACGGCGTGACGCAGCGGATTTGGATGCACGAGCAGTTTGTTCCACCGGCGCGAGCTGGATCATTCGTTTGCGCTGGAACGGCGACGCAGGTGAACGGCTCCGTCTTCCACGACGCGCTGGCTGGCTGGCGCGAGGCCCGTGCCTTATCCGCGTGGCTCAAGCACGCACGCTGCGGGGTGCTGCACGCGCACAGCCGGGTGGGCATGGTGGCCGCAAGCCTCGCCGGCCGCTGGCGGCGCGTGCCGGTGGTGTTGCACGCTCACTTTCTGCCGCGCCGACCTTGGATTTACCACGCGCTCCAGCGCTACGGGCAGGCGGAGTGGGTCTTCAATTCACACCAGACCTGCCGCCACTTCGGCGCGGTGCCGGAGCGCTCGTTGGTGATGCTGCCGGACGTGGACTGGCCCGCCGCGCCGCAGCCGACAGGTGATGGACGTTTGCGCTTCGTCGCGGCCGGAGCCTTCGTGCCGGGCAAGCATCTGGATGTGTTGGTCGCCGCTTTCCGTCGCGTGCGGGAGCTGGGCACGGACGCTGAACTG
>JBJTAU010000038.1:0-5697 GCA_046090965.1 Limisphaerales bacterium
GCGGCACTGCGCTGGCTGGTCCCAGAACTTAGGATCGCATGCAGCACCCACGGGCAAATCAGGAGCTGCTCGCCCGCCGCGAAGGACCAGGTGCCGACGGTCGCCGGTTCGACGACATTGCGCTCGAGGAGCCAGATCGGCGGGTAAAGGCGGAGGGTTTCCAGAAAAACCGCGCGGGCCAAAGCCTCGCCGGCGGCGGACTGGGTGGCTTCGGCGCGCAAGCGGTCCGCCACGTCTGGATGGGCCGCGAGCAGAGCGAGCGACCACGCCAAGGCGTTGGCGGTCGAGTCGTGTCCGCCGATGATGAGTGTGATGCACTCGTTGATGATGTCCTGATCCGTCAGGCCCGCGCCGGTGTCGGCGTCGCGGGCGGCCATGAGCATGGCCAGCAGATCGCGGCCGGTTGGCGCGGCAGACTGCCGTCGGGTGTTGATCTGTGTCTGGATGAAGCTGCGCACCTCGGCAAGCGCGGCGTCGAAGGCGCGGCGTTCCCAAGTGGCGAGCCGCAGCCGGCCGAGGAACGGCGATTCAATCGCCCGCCAGGTGTCGGCCAGCAGGCGGTTGATGGCGGATTCCAACGCGGTGATTTCCCGCGACGGATCCGCGCTCAGGAGCGCCCGGCAAATGAAGCGAAACGTGAGTCGGCGCATGGCCGTGCCAACTTCGAGCCGGCCACCGGGGGCCGCACGCCAGTCGGAGATCAGCGCGGTCGTGAGCCGGTGGATGTCTTCCGAGTAGGCAGTGATGCGCTCGTGGTGGAAGGCCGGCTGGGCGAGCCGGCGCAGGCGAACCCAGGCGTCGCCGTTGGAAGTGAGCACGCTGCGGCCGGACACGCGGCTGATGAGCGCAGCGCTCCACGTATCCTTGTTGGCCGTGCGAAGCGGCAGCCGCAACACTGCGCGCGCGACGGCCGGATCGCTGATGACCGTGCGCCGCAGCCATGCCAGCCGGCAGCGGGCGACGGGGCCGCCCCCTTGCCCGACGGCGGTGAGGAAACCCAAGGGGTCGCGCTGGAATGCGAGCAGGTTGAGAAACGGATTGCGCTGGGCACCGGGTGAACTTGTCAAAGGGGCGACCGCCCACTCCGCCCACTTGCCGCTCAACCACACGCCAAACATGCCCGTAGCCAGCCCGCCAAGGAGATCCACGACGTAGTGCTGTTTGGTGGTCAAGATGGTCGGGCACAACATCGCGAACACCAGCCAGAGCCGACCGCGCCAGTGTCGGTGTTCCCGCGCGAGAGCATGAAAGGCAATGAACGGCGCCGTGATGTGGCCGGAGGGAAAGCAGTTCGCCGGAGTGTCCACCGCGTAGAGCCAGGCGAACGCAGCGTGGTGCCAGCCGTCCGGCAATCCCTCCCGGGGCAGCATGGTGGGCCACACGGCAAAGATGAGCAGGTTCACCGAGTAGCCGCACCCCAGCGCGACCATGCACCGACGGAAGACGTGCCGGTCTTGCAACAGCAGCGGCAAGAAGATGCAGCCGGCGAGCACAAGATACGGCCAGACGGTCCACTCCAGCAGGGGAACGGCCCGGTCCAACCACGTCAGCGGCAGTGTCACCGGCGGCCACCAGTGCCAGCGGTTGGTGACTTGGTAGCCCGAGTAAAGCGCACCCACGACAAGCCCGAACCACTTCAGCTTCCAACCGAGCGGGGCGGATGAATCAGGATCAGCCATGGGACCCGTGAAATCGGTAGCCATGTTTCTATCGCTTCATTCCTAACAACATCACAGCGGTCAGCCGAGGCATTTCCGTCGGTTTGCCAGCGTAACCCCAAGCTGGCTTTCCTCGTGGGTTCTCTGCGCGGTGAGGGGGCGACGATCCAGATTGGAGCCCGGGCAGAGCGGCGACGGCCGGGCGCTTGACACCCCTTTTGCTTTCCAACAGCCTGCCCGCACGGTTCAACGACACACTTCCATCGCCATGATTTCGCATCGCAAGCTCCTCCTCGGCCTCGGCTCGATCGCACTCGGCGCGGTCGTCTTCGCGGGCTGCACCACGCTCAACCGCGAGTCCGGATTCCTCCCCATCTTCGATGGCAAAACGCTCAGTGGCTGGAAACTCCTCGGGGGCAAGGGCGAAGGCTACGGCGTCAAGGACGGCGTCATTTACTGCGCGAAGGGCGGCGGCGGCAACCTCCTCACCGAACGCGAATACGCCGACTTCGTCCTACGCTACGAGTTCAAGCTCGAGGCCGGCTCCAACAACGGCATCGCCATCCGCGCGCCGATGGCGGCGGGCAGCCTCGCCTACCTCGGCATGGAAATTCAGGTGCTGGACGACACCGCACCGCAATACGCCAAGCTCAAGCCCGCCCAATACAACGGCTCCGTTTACATGATCTCGCCCGCGAAACGCGGCCACCTCCGCCCCGTGGGCCAGTGGAACGAAGAGGAAATCTACGCCCGCGGACGCCACCTCCGCATCACGCTCAACGGCCACGTCATCGTGGACACGAACCTCAACGACGTGACCGACCGCGACACGCTTCAGAAGCATCCCGGCATGCTCCGCGCCAAAGGTCATCTCGGCTTCCTCGGCCACAATGACTACGTCGAGTTTCGCAACCTTCGCATCAAGGAGCTCCCCGTCGCCGAGGCGCACAACATCCCGGCCCCCGGCTTCAAGCGCCTCTTCAACGGCGATAACCTCGAGGGCTGGAAAGGCCTCGTCGCCGATCCCGTCAAACGCGCGAAGATGTCCAAGGACGAACTCGCCGCCGCGCAAGCCAAGGCGGATGACAACATGGCCGCCCACTGGGGCGCGGCTGACGGCATGCTGATCTTCGACGGCAAAGGCCAGAACATCTGCACCGCCCGCGACTACGGCGACTTCGAAATGCACTGCGACTGGAAGATTGAGCCCAAGGGCGACAGCGGCATTTATCTGCGCGGCACGCCTCAAGTGCAGATTTGGGAACGCGACACCCCCGGCAATCCGAAGCGAGTCGGCTCCGGCGGCCTCTACAACAACCAGAAAAACACCGCCGACCCGCTCAAGTGGGCCGATTACGCCCCCGGCCTCTGGAACCGCTTCCGCATCCTCTGCGTCGGCGACAAGGTCCACGTCTTCCTCAACGACGAACTCGTCGTCAACAATGTGACCCTGGAAAACTATTGGGACCGCACGCAGCCGCTGTTCCCCACGGGCCAGATCGAACTCCAGGCCCACGGCAGCGTCCTTTACTTCCGCAACCTCTTCATCCGCGAGCTCAAGACCACGGATGCGTCCGCTGCACCAACCCCTGCGGCGAAGGCCCCAACCGCCCCGGCGAATGCTGCTCCCAAGTCCGCCCCGAAGAAGTAAAGCGCGGCTGGTTTCGTTCAGCCTTTTCCGGTCCGCACGAACGCCCCGGACTGCCACTCCTTCTCCACCTCCGTCGCAATCAGCCGCAGGCCGGCCCGACGGTAGGCGCGCTCCACCTTCGCAAACTGCGTCGCCAAAATCCCCGCCAGCACCAGCACACCGTCGGGCCGCAGGCGGGCAAGGATGCGGTCGCGCTCAGCGATGAGGAGGTCGTAAATCAGGTTCGCGCAGACAACGTGGTAACGCGTCGCGCTGGCCAGCGGCAGCTTGGTGAGATCGCGGCGGACGGGTTTCACGAAGTGCCCAACGCCGTTCTGCGCCGCGTTCGCTTTCGCCACGCGCACGGACTCCGGATCGAAGTCAAAACACCGCACCGGTGCGTAGCCGAGCTTGGCGGCGGCGATGGCGAGAATTCCGGAGCCGGTGCCAATATCGAGGAACGACTGATGCATTCCAGGGCGTCGCGCGGCCACGAGTCGACGCAGGCAAAACCCCGTTGTCGCATGGTGCCCCGTGCCGAAGCTCAGGCCGGGATCGAGGATGACGACGGCCTGGCCCTTGCGCGGTTTGCGCTTCACCCAACTTGGCTTGATGAGCAGCGCGTCACCGATGACCAGCGGCTTGAAGTGCCGCTTCCACGATTCGGCCCAATCCTCGCGTCGCACCTTCGTGGTTGTGATTTCGCCTGCGCCCACGGCCAGCCCGCACTCGGTCAGCAGCGCCAGACCCGCTCGCAGTTCCGCGCGCGCAGCGGCGTTCCATTGCGCGGGCCGCTCCAAGTAAGTCGAGACCGTGGTTTCGCAAGTCTCCGCATCAAAGTAAGTCGAAGGCGTCTGGTCGAACACGCGCAGCAGCAGTTCGGCGACGGCCTCCTCCGCCTCCGGCGTGGTGGCGATCGAGATTTGCAGCAGCGATGAATTCAAGACGGAAAAGGTTTTAGGGTTCAGGGTTCAGAGCAGTGCAGAGATGCGGAGCTGGGCCGCGTAGGCTAAGCGTTTCTGAAACCTGAAACCTGGCCAACTGAAACCTCATCTTCGATCCCGCCACGGCGTGAAGTTCAGCAGTTCAACCTCGCTGCGGTGCGGGCGCTGCTCGACGACGGTGACGCTCGCATACTCGATGTCGAAATGCGCGAGCTTGGGCAACGGCAGTTCGAGCAGCAGCGAGAGCAGCATCCGGATGACGCCGCCGTGGCAGACGACGGCGACTGTCTGGCCCGGGCAGTCGCGAAGGATTTGTTTCAGGCACGGTTCGATGCGGCCGCGATACTGCGGGCCGTTCTCCGCGCCGGACACTTCGCCGGCCTCCAGTTTCTCCAGCCAGTCAAACGCGCTGACGCCGAACTGTTCCTGCACTTGCTGCCAGCTCAGGCCGGTCCACGCGCCGAAGTCCACTTCGCGCAAGCCGGCGAGCGTGGTGGCGGTGAGGCCGGTCTGCGCGGCGAGCGGCGCGAGCGTCTGCTGCGCGCGTTTCATGGGGCTGACGTAGATGGAATTGAAGTGCGTGCCCGCGAGGTAGTCCGCCACCGCGCGCGCCTGCTCGTGGCCGCGCGGCGAGAGTTCCATGTCGATGCGTCCGCCGAAGATGCGGTGGTAGCGGGCTTCGACCTCGCCGTGACGCAACAAAAACAGCCGGGTGGGAGTGGGTGAAATCATGAGGAGGGACTAGGAGATAGGAGATGGGGAATGGGGGCTGCGAAGTAAGCCCTATGGCCTATTCGCTATGCCCGATTCCCACGCTCGGTTACTTCACGGCGGCTTCCTGCAACGCGAGCAACGCCCGGATGCCCACACGCCCGAGCGTCAACATCGCCGCGAGCTGGTCGTCGCTGAAGGTGCTCTCCTCGCCCGTGCCTTGCAGTTCGATGAACTCGCCGGAGCCGGTCATCACGAGGTTCATGTCCACCTGCGCGGCGGCGTCCTCGGTGTAGCAAAGGTCCAGCAGCGGGATGCCGTTGACGATGCCCACGCTCACGGCGGCGACGGAGTTGGCGATGGGATCGGCGGCGAGCTTGCCTTCGGCGATGAGCTTCTTGAGCGCCAGCCGCAACGCGACGAACGCGCCTGTGATCGCCGCCGTGCGCGTGCCGCCGTCGGCTTGCAACACGTCGCAATCCACGCAGATGGTGCGCGCGCCGAGCTTTTCGAGGTCGAGCGCGGAACGCATCGCGCGGCCGATGAGCCGTTGAATCTCGACGGAGCGGCCGTCCACCTTGCCCTTGCTGCTGTCGCGCTGCTTCCGCGTCAGCGTGGAGTAAGGCAGCATGGAATACTCTGCCGTGATCCAACCACCGGTGACGCCCTGCTCCTTCATCCAGCGTGGGACGGACTCCTCGATGGTCACGCCGCAGATGACGCGCGTGTTGCCCCACTCGATGAGCGTGGAGCC
>JBJTAU010000039.1:0-2731 GCA_046090965.1 Limisphaerales bacterium
CAAGCCAACCGAGCGGGGCGGTCCAACCCGCCGCTTCCGCGAGCTCGATGTAGGCGTCCACACCACCCAGCAGTCGGCCGTCGGCGAGCCGCAGTTTCATCTCGCTGGGCAACTCGCCTTCGCGCAGGCCGAGGTCGCGGCAGGTGGCGTCGCTTTGCAGCGGCACGAGTTCAAATCCGCCTTGCCGGGCGATGAACGCGAAGCGCCCGACCCACTTGGTGCAGAAGGGGCAATTGGCATCCCAGTAAAGCCAACCAGCAACGAAACTTTGAGGCCGCGCATCCCGCCAGCGCTGGGTCCAAAGGCCAGTCCAAATCCCCGTTACCGGGGGAAGAGTGAACAGGTAAAAGGCGATGAAATCCTTGGTCGCACCCCAGCCAGCTTGAGCGATGTTAAATCCCGCCAGTCCAAACACGGTCAGCAGGCCCGCGAGGCTTCCCACGTATCCCCCGATGGAGAAAGCCGCCCACGGACGAAGCCCAATAAGCCGACGCGGCAGTTGCCAGCCGATCAGCAGCCCCAGCGGAACGAGCCCAATCGCGACCACGAGCGTCATGTAAACGACCATGATGGTGGTGTAGATGGCGATGCCCTGCGACCGCCAGCTCTCGCCGCCAATGTAGATGGCAATTCCGGAAAGAAGTGTCGCCCACAGCGCCGCGCCGGCCAAGCCCATGACCATGCCAGACAGGCAGCACGTGCGGTTGGTGGGGGGCTGGGCTCGCATGGGATGCCTCTACTTTTTTCCCTCCGCCGCTTCGCCGAGGCCGAGGAGTTTACGCACCTTGTCGCCGAGCTTGAGGAACTTGGTCAGCGCGCTGGTGGGCCAGTGGCGGACTTGGCCATACCAGTTGGTCGTGACCTCGAAGAAGTCATGCAGCTCGCGGAGTTTCTGCTCCGAGTAGTCGTCGGTGTCGGCGTCCTTCTCCGCCTCGATGAGGCAGTCGCGCAGGACGGTGAGCGTGGGGTCCACCTCGCGCTTCTTCCGCTCGTCGAGCACGACGCGGAAGAGTTCCCAGACATCCTTGAGGCTCTCGAATTGGTCGCGGCTGTCACCCATCACGTGGACGCGGCGGACGATGCCCCAAGCCTGCAGCTCCTTGAGGCTGGTGCTGACGTTGGAGCGCGCGACTTGAAGGGTGTCGGAAATGTCCTCGGCAGGCAGCGGTTTGGGCGAGATGAAGAGAAGCGCGTGAATCTGGGCGACGGTGCGGTTGATGCCCCACCGGGTGCCCATTTCGCCCCAGTGGAGGATGAACTTCTGCTGAACGGTGGTGAGGGGTGGCATAAGTTGGGTCGGATATTTCTGTCAGCCCTGAATTTAACGAATAATTGGGCGAACGCAAGAGCATTCGGTGGAATAAACGAAAAAGGCCGCCCAAAGGGCGGCCCTTTCGCGGGAACGCTTACCCAGTTAGAACTTGTAGCCCAGGCCCGTGATGAGGCGAATGTCGTTAGCCTTACGGCCGGCGGCGGGCTTGCTGGAGTAATTGTCCTGCAAAGCCGCGCGGAGGCTGATTTGCTGCGTGATGGCGGAATCCACGCCCAGTTCGACGTTGAGAAGATATTGGCTGAGGCGGTCCACTTGCGGGATGAATTCCGCGGTCTGCCAAAGCTTCGCGCGGTCGTTGAACTTGTGCTCGAATCGCTCGCCGACGCGCAAACCAGCATAGCTGCGGCTGACGCCACCGAGGTTTTCGATGACGTAGGAAGGACCGACCTCCGCGCTCAGTTGGGTCGCGGCGTCCTTGATGAAGTAATAACCGACCAGCGGGCTGACGGTCAGTCGGTAGTCAATGTTGGCGATGTCATCCTTCAAGCCGGTGAGCTTGAGACCGCCATAGAAGCGGTCGGAGAGGAGACGGTTGTATTGGCCGAAGGCGTTGTAGTTATTCACGTTCTTCACGCCGGAAGCCTCGCCATAAGTCATGCTCGCGCCCAAGCCGAGCTCGTTGCCCGTCCACTTCTTCGCCGTGGTCACGCCGAGGTTGGCGAGCAGCGTGTCGCTATTACCCTTGGTGAGAGTGAGGCCGGCGGAGGCAAGCGTTTCCCATGCGGGCTGGGGCGGAGGCGGCGTTAGCGGTGCTGCGGCGTTTTGCGCGGCGGCAGCCAAGACGCCGAACGCCAGCGCGGCGGCGGTGAGGATATGGGAGGTGAGTTTTTTTATATCTTATTATTGGGTCTGTCTTTTGTGACGCGCGCGGCAAGTAGCGATTCGGACTCGCGTGGCAAGGGACAATTTCTGAGTTTGAATTCTGAGTTTGGGTGGCGGGCAGTGGCGGCGCAATTAACCCGCGCACTAAGCATCGCGGCCAGCTGATGGAGCACCGCTTGGCGCTTGATTGACTCTATGGGCAACGGTTGTTACAAGTGCAACGCGATGTTGACTGCGCCTAAGCCTCCCCGTTTCAGTTCTGTTGGCGCGTTTGCTTTCCGGAATCCTTGTCTCACCTGACCCGCATGCCCAACCGCGCCAAAGCCCAGCCGAAGTTCAAACGGGTCCTCCTCAAACTCAGCGGCGAGGCACTTGGTGGCGAAGCCGGCTCGGGCATCTCACCCGAGGTCGTCCTCGACATGGCCCAGCAGATCGCCGAGATCCACGCCCTCGGCGTGCAGCTCGTCATCGTCGTCGGCGGCGGCAACATCTTCCGCGGCCTGTCCGGCAGCGAGCGCGGCATCGAGCGCGCCACGGGCGACTACATGGGCATGCTCGCTACCGTCATCAACGCCC
>JBJTAU010000040.1:0-5869 GCA_046090965.1 Limisphaerales bacterium
CCCCACGAACGCTGCTGCGAAGCCGCCGCCAGATCCCTCGCCGGAAAAGGCGAGGCAAAGGAAGCCGTCGCCGCGCACTGACACGCCGAGTTCGAACTTCCCGTGTCGAGTGAAGTGCTGGAGTTGCCGATTGCAGTCGCGGCGCACGTCGGCTAAAAACGCGCCATGCGTTTCAACGGCCGCGTCATCGAACGCTTGCAGCGCCACCCGAAACGGATTGTCTTCCCCGAAGGCACCGAGCCGCGCGTGTTGCAGGCGGCGCGGCAGTTTTGCTCGCTCCAACTCGGCGCGCCCATCCTCCTAGGTGACCGCACCCGCATCAAACGTGCAGCCGAGGCCCTGAATCTTTCCCTCGCCGGCATCCGCATCATCAACCCAGAGGAAAGCGAAGAGCTCGACCGCTTCGCGACGATTTACGAGCGCCTCCGCCGCGCAAAAGGAGTGCAACGCGTCGAGGCGCTGGACGCGATGCGCCGGCCAAACTTCTTCGGCGCGATGTTGGTCGCGATGCGCCAGGCAGACGGCCTTGTCTCCGGCGCGAGCGAAACTTCCGGCAGCGTGCTCCGGCCCGTCTTCCAAATCATCCGCCTCGCACCCGGCTACAGCTCCGCGTCGAGTTGCATGGTGCTCGAAGTCGAGGACACGCGCTTCGGCCATGAGGGCACGTTGCTCATGGCGGATTGCGGCGTCATCCCTGAGCCGACCGTGACCCAAACCGCGGACATCGCGGTGTCGAGCGCCTTCCTCGCGCGCCAACTCCTCGGCGTCCGCCCGCGCGTCGCGATGCTCTCCTTCTCCACCAAGGGCAGCGCCCACCATCCTTCCGCCCAGAAAATGGAGGCCGCCACCGCGCTCGCCCGCCAACTCGCCGCCCAACGTGCGCTGGAAGCCGACTTCGAAGGCGAACTTCAGGTGGACGCCGCACTGGTCCCGGAAAACGCCTCGCGCAAGCTCCCAGAAAACGCCGTCGCCGGCCGCGCGAACGTGCTCGTCTTCCCCGACCTCAACTCAGGCAACATCTCCAGCAAGCTCGTGCAGCACGTCGCCCGCGCGAACGCCTACGGCCAAATCCTGCTCGGCCTCGACATGCCCGCCGCCGAGATTTCACGCGGCGCGAACTCGCACGATATTCTCGGCGTCGCCGCCATCGTCGGCCTGCAAGCCATCGAGTATCGGCTGCTGTATCCCGATGCGGGGGCGCATGTGGCGGAAGCGTGAACTGCGAATGAATCCGATGCGCTTTTCCGTGGTGCGTGGCGCGTGGCGCGTAACCTGCGCCCGGCGCTCCCGACCGTTCTCACGCATCTCGCACCACGCATCACGTGGTCCCCAATGGCGAATTTCCAATTGAAAATTGCCAATTTGAAATTCCCCGCCGCCGCATGAACCTCACCACCCCCCGCGTCTTCATCGCCGCCACGCGGCAGAACGATGGCAAGACCACCACCTCGCTGGGCCTGTTGTCCGCACTGCAAAAGCAGTTCCCGCGCATCGGCTACATCAAGCCCGTGGGCCAGCGCTTCGTGGAAGTTGCCGAGCAGAAGATTGACGAGGACACGGTGCTGATGGACGCCGTTTACCAGCTCAATTGCCCGCTCGTGGACATGAGCCCCATCGCCGTTGAGCCCGACTTCACGCGCAAGTATCTCGCCGAGGCGAACACCGACACGCTCGTGCGCAAGGTGCAGAAAGCCTTCGACCGCGTCGCTTGGGAGAAGGACTTCGTGCTCTGCGAAGGCTCCGGCCACGCGGGTGTCGGCGCGGTCTTCGACCTGTCCAACGCGCAGGTCGCCAAGTGGCTCGGCGCGAAGGTCGTCATCGTCACGCGCGGCGGCATCGGCAAGCCGGTGGATGAAGTCGCCTTGAACCAGGCGCTCTTCGAAAAGTTCGGCGTCGAGGTCATCGGCGTCATCGTGAACAAGGTCTTGCCCGACAAGCTCGACTACATCGGCGAGTTCGCGCGCAAGGGACTGAAGCGAAAGGGCCTCGAACTGCTCGGCGTGCTGCCGCTCCAGCCGATCCTCGTGAAGCCCACGCTCGCCTCCATCCGTGACGAGCTCTCCGCCGAGGTGCTCAACGGCCGCAAGCGCCTCACCAACCTCGTCGAGGACATCGTCGTCGGCGCGATGGGCGCGAACAACGTGGCGAAGCACTTCCAACGCGGCACGCTCATCATCGCGCCCGGCGACCGCGAGGACATCGTGCTCGCCGCCGCCGCCGCGTCGCAGGCCAGCCCGGATGCCGCCCTCAGCGGCCTCGCGCTCACCGACAACCTCCGGCCCAGCCCGGCCACGCTGGACGTGATTCGCCAGCTCGGCTTTCCCGTGCTGCTCGCCGCCGAAGACAGCTACGAAGTCGCCTCTAAAGTTCACGACATCATCGTCAAGACCCGCCCCGACGACGCCGAGAAAATCGCCGTCATCCGCGATCTGATCGCCAAGCACGTGGACGTGGCGAAACTGGTGGGGGCGCTGTGAGCTAGAGGACGAAGAGCAGGATTAAGACTAGGACTACGAGCAAGAGACGCGTCCGAACCAGTGCCGTTACTGAACCACGATTCCCCAGACCCGATCCGCTAGACCCCATCTCCTCATGGCTTTTCCCCTCAACCCCACCCTCGCCACGCTCCCGACTTACCAGCCCGGCCGGCCCATCGAGGAAGTCGCGCGTGAAATCGGCCGGCCGGCCAGCGACATCATCAAGCTCGCGTCGAACGAGAACCCGCTCGGCCCGTCGCCCAAAGCCCTCGCCGCGATTCAGGCCGCCGCTGCCAGCGTGCATCTCTACCCGGACGGCAACGCCTTCTACTTCAAGCGCCGCCTCGCCGACAAACTCAATGTCGAGACCACCAACCTCATCCTCGGCAACGGCTCGAACGAAATCATCGAGTTCATCGGCCACGCGCTCCTCGCCCCCGGCGCAGACGTCGTCGTGTCGCAATACTGCTTCGCAATCTATCCCATCATCACGAAGATGGCCGGCGCGAACCTCATCACCGTCCCCGCGCGCGACCTCGGCCACGACCTGCCCGCCATGCTCCGCGCCATCACGCCGCAGACGCGCGTGCTCTTCGTGGCGAACCCGAACAACCCCACCGGCACGCTCGCCTCGCGCGCGGAGGTCGTGGACCTGGTGAACAACGTCCCGCCACACGTCCTGCTCGTGATGGACGAGGCTTACATCGAGTTCCTCGACGACCCGGTGAACCTCATCCCGCTCATCACCGGCGGCACCAAGCCGAACCTCCTGCTCATGCGGACCTTCTCGAAAATCTACGGCTTGGCCGGCACGCGCGTCGGCTACGGCATCGGCGCGCCGGAGTTGATTGCGGCGTTTGAGAAGGTGCGCCAGCCATTCAACCTGAACAGCCTCGCCCAGGCCGCCGCCCTCGCCGCGCTCGACGACGACGAGCACGTCCGCCGCACGCGCGCGACGAACTTCGCGGGCGTGAACTACCTGCAAACCGCCTTCGAGCAGCTCGGCATCGAGTTCGTGCCGACGGCGGGCAACTTCATCCTCCTGCGCGTCGGCAACGGAGCGCGCGTGTTCAGCGAGTTGCAGAAGCTCGGCGTGATCACGCGCCCGATGGCCGGCTACCAGTTGCCCGAGTGGCTGCGCGTGAGCGTGGGGACGCAGGCGGAAAACGAACGCTTCCTCGCCGGCCTGAAGCGAGTGCTGGGGAAGTAGGATTACTCCCGCCCTCCGCTACTCGTTGATTCCGCTGTGCGAGAAGTCCGCCGGCTCCGGAAACCACAACTCCTCCTGCTCCTCCCAACGGGAGAGCTTGCGCGCACCGCCAGCAGGACTGGCCTGGGCGGCGGGCGTATCGGAGGGTGGGACATTCAGCGGAAACAGGACGGCAGCGGGCGGCGCGTCGGGCTGCGGCGACGATGATGGCTGCGTGCTCATGTCAGCAAATTCCTGTAAGGGACTTCCGATAAGTTGTTCATGAAACTGAGTTGCGCAAGGGATTTTTTCCCGCCACCTCAATCTTGCCGGAATTGCACCTTTCCTTGCCAACTCGGCCCCGCGAACTTTCTCGTTGAAACCCTTCGCTTGGTTGCCCCTTATTTACGCCGCGACAGTCAGCGCCAACCAAAGTGAAACCCACCGACCTCCGCGGCATCCTCCAATACATCCCGCGCTTCCGCGAGAAGACCTTCGTCATCGCCGTGGACGGCGCGGTCGTGACCGAAGAGAATTTTGCCAACCTCCTGCTCGACGTCGCCGTCCTGCGCTCGCTGAACATCCGCGTCGTGCTCGTCCACGGAGCGGCGGCGCAAATCCAGGCGCTCGGGGCCGAGCGCGGCATCACGCCCTCGAACCTCGACGGCACTGGCATCACCGACGCGCCCACGCTCCAGCTCGCGCTCACCGCCGCGAACCGCCTCACTCACGAAATCCTCGAAGGTCTCTCCACCAACGACCTCCGCGCCGCCACGCCCAACGCCGTCATCGTCTCGCCGCTCGGCATCCTGCAAGGCGTGGACCACCTCTTCACTGGCAAGGTCGAGCGCATTGACACCGAGCTGCTCCAGACCCTGCTCGCCGCCGGCATCACGCCCGTCATCCCGCCGCTGGGCTTCGACGGCGACGGCAAGACCTATCGCGTCACCTCGGACACCATCGCAGTCGCCATCGGCACCGCGCTCAAGGCGGCGAAAATCCTCTTCATCACCACCACGGACGGCCTGTTTCACCAGGGCAAGCTGCTCAAGCAAATCCTCGCCGCCGACCTGCGCGCGCTCATCGAGAAGAAGGAACTTTCCGCCGAGGACACCGCCCGCGCCCGCGCCGCTGCCGCCGCCTGCCTGCAAGGCATCCCCCGCGTCCACCTCATCAACGGCCGCACCGACGAGTCGCTGCTCGCCGAAGTCTTCAGCAACGAAGGCGTCGGCACGCTCATCTACGCCGACGAGTTCCAGCAGATCCGCCCCGCGCAGAAGAAGGACATCCGCGCCCTGCTGCGGCTCACCAAGAACTCCGTCCTCAGCGAGGAGCTGATGAAGCGCACGCGCGCCAGCATCGAGAAGCACCTCGGCGACTACTACGTCTTCGACATCGACCGCAACGCCGTCGCCTGCGTCGCGCTGCACGTCTATCCCGAGGCGAACACGGGCGAGCTGGCCTTCCTCTTCGTCGCGCCCTCGCACGAGAACCAGGGCCTGGGCCGCAAGCTCATCCAGTTCGTCGAGAACAAGGCGCGCGAGCTGGGCCTGAGCGAGCTGGTCACGCTCTCCACGCAGGCCTTCACCTACTTCCAGAGCAAGGGCGGCTTCACCGAAGGCACGCCCGACAACCTGCCCCCCGCCCGCCGCGAGAAGTATGAGCAGAGCGGCCGCAACTCGAAGGTGCTGGTGAAGAAGCTCAAGTGAGCCATCCGCTAAAGTTGCTCTTCATCTGTAGCCGCAACCGCTGGCGCAGCCCGACGGGCGAGAAACTCTTTCACGGCGTGGACGGCCTCCAGGCCCGGTCAGCCGGCACCGAGGAGGGCGCGCGCGTCAAAGTCACCGCCGGGCACCTTGGCTGGGCGGACCTCATCTTCGTGATGGAGCCGAAGCACGCCCGCCGCCTGCGCGCGAAGTTCGCCGAGGAACTCGCCGGCAAGCCCGTCATCTGCCTGCACATCCCGGACGACTTCCAGTTCATGCAGCCGGAACTGATTGCCTTGCTGGAGTCCACCGTCGCGCCACATCTGGCCGCCGACACAATGAAGCCCCCGCGCCTGCCCACCGCCTTCCGCCGCGCCTGCACGCGCCTCGGCGTGATGCTGACACGCCATGTCTTCACGGTGCGAATCGCGGAGCAACGGGCGGCGTTGTTTGAACTTACCCAGCAAGGCAGCCGCCGCGTTGCCAAGCTGCTCAAG
>JBJTAU010000041.1:0-5594 GCA_046090965.1 Limisphaerales bacterium
TGAGCGAGACGTTGGCGCCGAGCGGAATCGCTTCGACGGCACCGAAGGAATTCACCAGCGCGGGCGCGGCGAGCGCGGCGGTGGCGAGGAAGCGGCGGCGGGGGAGGGAGGCATGGCTCATAGTTTCATCGCGTAGTGGACCAGTTGACCGATCTCCTGAAAGCCGACTGAAGTGTAAAGGCCGCGTCCGACTTCGTTGTGGGCCATGGACTCGATGAGTGCGTAACTCAACCCCTCGGCGCGAAACCACGCGAGCGCGTGCCCGATGAGCTGCCGCCCCACGCCGCGCCCACGCAGCTCGGCGACGACCGCGAGGTTCGCGATGCGCCCGCTGCCCGCCGTGCGATCCAGCGTGGTGGTCACGTAGGCGACGATGCGCCCGTCCTCCTCGGCGACGAACGCGCCGGCGGGGTTCGCCGTCGTTTCCAATTCGATCTGCCGGGCCTTGCGCCAGCGCCAGTCGTGGCCGTTCTGCTCGCCGAACTTCTGCTCGACGGTCTGGTCCAGCGAGACGCCGGGAAACGCGGCGAGCGTGATCTCCTGCAGCCGCGAAAGGTCTGCTGGGCGGAAGGGACGGATGGCGATGCTCATGGGTGCGCGCGAAACTCAGGAGGTGGTTCAGCATTCACTTCGCCCTGCTCGCCGGTGCGTCCGCCGGGCGATGCCGGGGAATTTCCGCCTTGAAATCGCCGAGGCTTTGCCAGAGCAGGCGCTTGTTCAAGTCCACCTCCGCGATGGCGAGCGTGCCCCAGTCCTTCGCCTGTGCCAGCGGCTTGCCGTCGTGGCCATACACGGCGGAGATCATCCAGTTGGCCGACGCGTCCGTGTGCGTGCTGCTGACGACATAGACGTGGTTCTCGCACGCGCGCGCCGCGCCGAGCAACGGGTTGCAGCCCATCACCGGCCACGCGATGATTTCCGCGCCGCGATTGCTCAACTCCCGCGCGACCTCGGGGAAGAAGCCGTCGTAGCACACCATCATGCCGACCTTGCCGAGCTTCGTGTCGAAGACGGGATAATCAAAGCCTGGCTGGAACCCGCCCTCGATCTCGCCGCGCGGCAGACAGACTTTGCGATACTTGCCGAGCAGCTTGCCGTCCGGCCCGATGAGCACGGCGACGTTATAGATCAAATGCCGGTCACGCTCGATGAGTCCGGGGACGAGGTGGATACCGTGTTGTTTCGCGAGTTTGCCGAAGAACTCGGTCGAGGGGCCGGGGATCGGCTCGGCACATTGCTCGTAAGTGCTGCCGCCGGCGTAGGTCAGCACTTCGGGGAGCACGAGGAAATTCACGCGCTGCTTGGCCGCCTCTTCGATGAGCGGGACGAAGGCCTTGCGTCGCTCGTCTGGCGTCTTGGTGTTGCGCGGGACAAAGTGCGCGGCGGCGAGTCGCACGATGCGCGCTGCCGGCGCGGGCACGGCGGTGAGCGAAACGTCGGCCCACTCGACTTTCGCTTGCGGCGCCCAGCGGAAGTGGAGTTCCACGATGGCCTGCGCGGCCTTCGACGGCGCGCGGTAAGTGTCGGAGACCTCCGTCCAGCCGCGCTTGTCGGTAGCCTTGTCACTCGGCAATTCCGGCTCCGAGCGCGGGTGATCGCCCGGGCGATACGAGGCGAAGGACGGTTCATCGTGCGTCACCGGTTTGCCATTCGCATCCCGCCACAAGATGCGCACGACGCCCGTGCGTCGCGGCGAGTCGGCATTGGTCACTTTCCGCAGCGCGGAGAAGCGGTAGTGCTGACCGCCGGTCACGGGGAAGGTCTTTGTCCACCAGCCGTTAAGGCCTTCGCGCGCGTCGGACTCGATGACGAAGCTGCCTTTGCCAGATGGTCCGCCCTGGGCGTCGTAATGAAACGCGGGCCGAATTTCCTCGCGCGCCGCGCCGGTAGTCCAGCCTTCGGACGCAGCGGGCACGGCGGCGGCAAGCAGCAGCGCAGAGGCAAGCAAGCAGGGCAGGGCGGCGAGCGCAGGCATATTCATGGGCGGAGCGGATGAAAGCACGGAGATCGGACGCTGGCAACGGGGGCAAAACCCACTCGACTTGCACGCAAGCGTTCCCGACATTCTCCGCGTCGCACATGAGCCACGACGCCATCCAGTTTTTCAACCGCTACACGCAACGCGTGGAGACGGAGCAGATTTACGGCGAGGGCGTCATGCGTTGGATTTACGGCTCGCTGTCGGGCCGGCTCGCGTTGCACGCCGTGGCCAAGCGCGCGTTCTTCTCGCGTTGGTATGGCTGGCGCATGGACCGGCCCGCGAGCCGCGCGAAGGTCGCGCCGTTCATCCAGAACTTCCGCGTGGACACTGCTGAGTTCGCCGACGCACCCGACTCCTTCCGCACGTTCAACGAGTTCTTCTATCGCAAGCTCAAGCCCGGCGCGCGGCCCATCGCGGGCGACGCGCGCACCGCCGTGTTCCCGGCGGACGGACGGCATCTCGGCTACGCGGACGTGTCGCAGGTGGAGGGCATTTTCGTGAAGGGCCAGGTCTTCAGCCTCGGCGAATTGTTGCGCGATCGCGAACTGGCCGAGCGCTTTCAGCGCGGTGCGATGGTGCTCTCGCGGCTCTGTCCGGTGGACTATCACCGTTATCATTTTTCCGTCGCCGGCCTCGCCACCGAGCCGCGCGTCATCAACGGCTGGCTCTACTCCGTCAGCCCCATCGCGCTGCGGCAGAACATCCACATCTTCACGGAGAACAAACGCGCCATCACGCGCATCGAGTCGGCGGAGTTCGGCACCGTGCTGATGCTGGAAGTCGGCGCGACGAACGTGGGCAGCTTCGAATACACCTTCCCGCCGAACACGCGCGTGGCGAAGGGCGATGAGAAGGGTTACTTCAAATTCGGCGGCTCCTCCACCATCACGCTCTTTGAGCCGGGGCGAGTGAAGCTCGATGGCGATCTGCTCGCGCACACCGCCGAGCATCGCGAGCGTTACGCGCGAATGGGCGATCGGCTCGGTGTGGCGGCGTAACGCTGAGGCGGAAGGTCTGGCTGAGAGCGCACAGCAGCACAGCAGAAAGCTTCGGTTTGCATCCCGGTGGTCGAAGCCACCCGCTCAAAGGGGGCAGCGCTTGTTTTCGTTCCGCTCTCCGAATCGTCCGGATGACTACCGTCTACCTATAGAAGGACGAGATTCGCCCATGTTTTGAATAGCCATTTCCTGCCACGCGTCAGCCAACCATCCGTTATGCGTCACACGGCCTTGATTCTGTTTTCTTCCCTCGTTCTCACCGGCTCCATCCTCGCGAAGGATGCCCCGCTCCGCACGCCGGAGCAGCGCTTCGGCAATCTCGCCGCCGCGGAGGAGCCGAGCTTTCGCCGGCACGTGGTGCCGCTCATCAGCCGTGCGGGTTGCAGCGGGCGCGAGTGCCACGGTTCCTTTCAGGGACGCGGCGGTTTCCAGCTTTCGCTGTTCGGCTACGACTTTGACAAGGACCACAAGCAGTTGACCGTCAACGCGGACGGTGACGAGAAGCAAGTGCGCATCAACCGCGAGCAGCCCGAGAAGAGCTTGCTGCTCACCAAGGGCACGAACGAGGAGCCGCACAAGGGCAAGGAGCGCTACAAGAAGGGTTCGTGGGAATACAATCTGATGCTCAAGTGGATTCAAGGCGGCGCAAAGGCCGATGTGGAAGCTACGGGCGAGTTCGGTCATTTGGAAATCACGCCCAAGGAAATCGTCTTCAAGCGTGCCGGCGAGAAGGTGCAACTCCGCGTGCTGGCGCATTGGAAGGACGGCACGGTCGAGGACGTGACGCAGCTCACGCGCTTCCGCTCCAACGATGATTCCGTGTCCATGGTTTCTTTGACCGGCATGGTCGAGGCGAAAGACAAAGGCGACACGCATATCGTGGCCTTCTATGACAATGGTGTGCATCCGATCTCTGTGATGCTGCCGGTTTCCGAGAAGGTCGGCCCGAAGTATCCCAAGCTCGCGTCCGCTTCAAAGGTGGACGAGCAAGTCGTTGGAAAGCTGGCGAAGCTCGGTATCATCCCGAGCGAGACCTGCACCGACAAGGAATTCCTCCGACGCGTCTCGCTGGACCTAACGGGCACGCTGCCGACGCCGGACCAGATCACTTCCTTCCTCGCGGACAAGTCGGTGTCCAAGCGCGCGGCGAAAGTGGATGAACTGCTCAAGACCCCGGCCTACTCGGCGTGGTGGGCGACGAAATTGAGCGACTTTCTCGGCAACAACGCCCGCGTGCTGCGCGGCAACGGGCAGAACAACTACGGCGATAAGTTCAGCCGCCAGTGGTATGACTGGATGAAGGAGCGCATCGCCAAGAACGAGCCTTACGATCAGATGATGGCGGGCATCATCCTCGCCACCGGTCGCACCAAGCCGGGGCAGACTTATGAGGAGTTTTCCCGCGAGATGTCCGGCTACTTCCGGGCGGAGAACCCGCTGAACTTTGCCGAGCGGCCGAACATGCCCTACTTCTGGCAACGGCAGAACCTCCAAAAAGCTGAGGACAAAGCGCTCGCCTTCTCGCACAGCTTCCTGGGCGTCCGCATCGAGTGCGCGCAGTGCCACAAGCACCCGTTCGACCAGTGGACCCAGAACGATTTCAAATCCTTCCAGGCCTTCTTCGAGGGCGTCAGCTACGGCACCAAGGCCGGTGGCAGCAAGGGGGCTCCTGGTGTTCCGGGGGAGACGGTGACGTTTGCCAGCCTCACGAAAGAAATCAAAGACGCCGTCCCGCCTGATCCCAAAGGCGGCAACAATCAAAAGGCCTTGGGCAATGAGTTCGAGCGACGTGTGAAGGCGGGCGAGCCGGCTCCCTGGCAGGAAGTCTTCGCCACCGTTCGGCAGTCCGCGAAGCTTTCCGAGCGCGAGATTGAGCAGATGAAGAAGAAGAACCCCAAGTTCGACGGTCGCGTGCTGACGCCGCGCGTCCTCGGCGGTGAGGAAGTGATGCTCAAGGAATACCCCGATCCCCGCGCACCGCTCATGGAGTGGCTTCGTAGCGCCAAGAATCCTTACTTTGCGAAGGCGTGGGTGAATCGCGTCTGGGCCAGCTACTTTCACCGCGGCCTCGTCGAGCCCGCTGATGACATGAATCTCGCCAACCCGCCGGTGAACGAAGGTTTGATGGATTACTTGGCCGACGGCTTTGTGAAGAGCGGCTACAACATGGCGTGGCTCCACAAGGAGATTCTCAACAGCGCGACCTACCAACGTTCGTGGAAGCCGAATGACACGAACAAAAACGACGAGAAGAATTTCAGCCGCTTCGTCATCCGTCGTCTGCCGGCGGAGTTGGTCATTGCCGGCATCACGCAGGCCACGCTCGGCAGCGAGCGCATCGCCAGCTTCCGCGACGACATTGAGAACCGCGCCATCGGCCCGAACGCCAACGCAGGCAAGGGTGGCAAGGGCGCGTCGAACTACTCGCTGAACATCTTCGGCAAGCCCGTGCGCGAGACGAACTGTGATTGCGAGCGCACCACCGACCCGACGCTGCTCCAGACGCTCTTCACCCGCAATGACCCCGAGTTGTTGTCCGCACTGGAGCAGGCCAAGGGCGGCGCGTTCATCGAGGAAGTTCGCAAAGCAACCACGCCCGCCTCGGCGAAGCGAAA
>JBJTAU010000042.1:0-6867 GCA_046090965.1 Limisphaerales bacterium
CCCCCGGCGTGATCAACATCGCCGCGCCCAAGAAGACGTTGGATTGATCGGTGGCTGGATCACCGCAGCAGATTGCCGTGCGCCTTGAGCCAGCGCTCGGCCTCTTCCCAGCGTGGAAACGCCTCCGCTACGTGTCGCCAATAGCGCGCGGAGTGGTTCATCTCGCGCCGGTGCATCAGCTCGGGGATGCAGAGGTAATCGCGCACGAAGTCCGGCGTCTGGCCGAGTCGCCAGTTCAGCGAGACGGTGCCCGCGCGCGAGCAACTGCCCCAGCGCGAGCGCTGGTTGCGCACGGGGACGCGGCTGATGGCGAGGTGGGGCTGCGCGGCGAGTTCCAGCAGGCGCGGCGGCAGTTCCCGCGCTGCGAGCCGCCACAAGTGTCGTTCAACCGTTGGCCGAAGATTGGCTGAGGCAGTCCGCAAGGCGACGGCTTCGTGAGCAAACTTCACGACGCAGCCGCTGGCATGGGTCTCCATCTGCAACGCCACGCGATCGCCGCGAAAGAGGATTTCCGTCCCATGCCGCCACTCGGTCGCGCAGCGGGAACGCGGCGGCTTGGCCAGTTGCTTTTCCAACCAAGCCGTCTGCCGCTGCGCGAACGCGAACGCCTCGGCGCGGTTGCCGAAGCGCGGCACAGTTACACGCGCCACTCGCTCTGGGGTGAGTCGCAACACGTAACGTCGGGCCTTGGGATGCCGCACGAACTCCACCGGCACCTCGGTCTCCCCCACGCGCAGCGACGCGGCGGGCGCGCTCAGGCGCACGCGGTTCAGCAGCCGGGAGAACAGGTCGAGTTGCACGTTACCGCGCTGCGGCTTTCGTCGGCTTCTCTTCGATCCGGTAGAGCGCGGTGTCGGTGCGCAGGTAGAGCGCGTGGCCCGCGGCGGCGAGCGAAGCGAAGATCTTTCCGGGCAGCTCGTTCTTCGCGAGCACGGTGAAGGCCTTGCCCGGCTTCACGACGGTGGTGAGGCCCTCGCGGCTGTGGAAATAGAGCTTGCCGTCGGCGAAGGTCGGCGAGGCGCTGTAATTTCCACCCAGCCGCTCGCGGTAATGCTCCGTGCCGGTAAGCGCGTCCAGGCAGGTGAGCATCCCGCCGTCGTTGACGAAGTAGAGTTCACCGCCGACCAGCACGGGCGAGGGCATCGTGGGCGCGCCTTTGTCGTAGCGCCTCGCGATCTCCGGCTTGGGCAGCCCTTGGTGACGCAATGCGAGGATCTGCGGCTTCATGAAGCCGGTGCTCATGAAGATCATGCCGTGGCCCGCGACCGGCCGGGGCGTGAGCGAGAAGCCGAGCTGGCCGTATTTCACGCGCCACAGCTCTGCGCCCTTCTCGTCGTAGCTGTAGATCCAGTCGCTCGCGGGCGAGACGAGTTGTTCGCGGCCGTTCAGCGATAGCACGAGCGGCGTGCCGTAAGATTTCTTGAGCTGCGGGTCCTTGTTCATGTCGCCCGAACGCGGCGTCTTCCAGGCGAGCTGGCCGGTGCTCTTGTTGAGCGCGGCGATGAACTGCTGGTCGCTGCCGTCGAGGTGGAAGACCATCAGGTTCTTCCAAAGCACCGGCGTGCTGCCGGGGCCGTTCTCGTGCGCGACGACGAGCGACGTGTTGGTCCAGAGCACCTTGCCCGTGCGGGTATCGAGGCAGGCATTGCCCATCGCGCCGAAGTGGCAATAGAGCCGGCCATCCTCGATCACCGGTGTGGCGGAGGCGTAGCTGTTGAGCTGGTGAACCCATTGCGGCTCGCGCGCGGTCAAGACTGGCAGGTTGTGGATGAGCTTGCCCGTGTCGCGATCCACGCCGAGCGCTCGGAACTCGACACTTTCGAGCACCGTGAGTGGCTGATTGCCGGTGTTGCTCTTGAGGCGGCGGGCGGCGTCTTCCTTCTTCGCGGGCGTCTCCAGCGCCGTCGTGAGCCAGATCAGTTTCCCCTCGATCACGGGCGAGGACCACGCGCGGCCCGGCAGTTCGGTCTTCCACGCGATGTTCAGCGACTCGCTCCACGTCGTGGGCAAGCCCGTCAGCGCAGCGTGCCCCTGGCCGTCTGGCCCGCGCCACTGCGGCCATTCGGCGGCGGAGAGCGAGGTGGAAGCGGCTGCCAGCGTGGCGGCGAAGAGGAGGCGGGTTGAGTTCATGAGTTTGACGGCGGGTAGAAAGACGGATTGCCGGCGGATGTCAATTCAACCGTCGCCATTCGGCTCCTGTTCGCGATCTTATCTTGCTCCTCCCTTTGCCCCCGCGTTTCATCCCGCCCATGAAGACCAACTTGCTCGCCGTCCTTGCCGTGCTCACGCTCTGCGCCGCGCCCATCTCCGTCCCCGCTGCCGCGCCCGTGCCGATTCCGCTCTGGCCGAAGGAAGTGCCCGGCGAGAAAGAAAAGCTCGGCGAAGAGAAAGACACCTCCACCGAGAAGAGCGGCAAGGTCGCCGGGCGTCCGCTCATCCGCCTCGGCAATGTCTCGCAGCCGACGATCACCATCTTCCGTGCACCGAAGGACAAGGACACCGGTGCGGCGGTCATCGTGTGTCCCGGCGGCGGCTACAGCATCCTCGCTTACGATCTCGAAGGCTCAGAAGTCTGCGAGTGGCTCAACTCCATCGGCGTCACGGGCGTCCTGCTCAAATATCGCGTGCCCAAGCGCCCCGGCTTGGAGAAGCACACGGCGGCGTTGCAGGACGCGCAACGCGCGGTCGGCCTCGTGCGCGCGCGCGCAGCGGAGTGCGGCGTGGACCCGAAGCGCATCGGCATGCTCGGCTTCTCGGCGGGCGGGCATCTCGCGGCGGCGGCTTCGACGAACTACGAGAAGCGCACTTACGAGCCCGTTGATGAAGCGGACAAAGTGAGCTGCCGACCGGATTTCGCGCTGCTGATCTACCCGGCGTATCTCTCGGTGAAAGCCAAGGACAAGGAGAAGGAGGCGGAGGCCGAACCCATTGCCCCCGAGCTGCCCATCACGGCCAACACGCCCCAAACCTTCCTCACTATGACCGAGGACGACGGCGTGCGGGTGGAAGGGCCGATCTACTACTACCTCGCACTAAAGCGGGCGAAGGTCGCCGCGGAAATGCATCTCTATCCCACCGGCGGCCACGGCTACGGCCTCCGTCCTAGCGAGCACGGCGTCACGACCTGGCCCCAGCGCGCCGGCGAATGGATGAAGACGCGCGGTTTGCTGGTGAAGTGATTAGCGGATCGTGCCCGCATAGTTCACCCAACCGTGCTGCACGGCCCGCGCGGCGTCGCGCAGAGCGCGCTGATACTCGACTCCCCTCAAGTCCTTGCCCGCCGCATGGCACAGGCTCGCGGCTTGTGCGGCGACCGCTTCGTCGTAGTGGGCCAGCGCGGGGAAAAGCTTCCCCGCGTCCATGCCGTGGCGCTGGACGAGCTGCTCCGCGTAGCCGCGCGCGGCGGTGAATTTTCCGTCGCCATCCGCATCGAGCCAGACTGGGTTCGTCGCACCGAGCACGCGCGGAGTGAAGACCTTTGAACTCGGCTGATACGGGCGCGGTGTTTCCCAGAACGGGGCGGTCACGCCCGGTCCGCTCGCGATGGCGACGAGGTGAACGTCGTGCTTGAAGCGCGGCAGTTTGAAGGCCACGCGAGCCTTCGTGACGCCTCGCGCCGGCGCGAGCTTCTGTTCGGCGATTACCAACCCGTCCGCAAACAGCTCGACCTTGTCTGCTGGCACCCACTCGGGGCCGAGCACGGTCACCACCGCCGTGCCGCCGCGCTGTCCGCGCGTCGCGAGGTCGCCGACGCCGAAGCGATCGTTCACCACCAGATCGGTCAACAGGCCGAAGCTCACCAACGCCCGACCCGCGCGCAGGTTCCGGCAAGCCTCATCCACGTTGATCGCAGCGGGGTTGGTGTCGGCACACTTCACGTAGGTCCGGCCCTGGCCGAGGATGAAACGGCTTACATCGTGCGTGTCACTGGAGCCGAGCGCCGTGATGCGATGACCATGATTCAGCAGTGCGAACCAGTCGCGGAAGAGCAGCATGATATCCGACTGCATCGCAGCGGAGGTGATGACTTCCAAGCCATCGAAGCTGAACGTCTGCCCACGCAACGCCGCGCCCGAGACGGGATTGAAGTTCGCCGGGCCGAGCGGGACGAAGCCGCTGTGCAAATCGCGCGGGTGATTCAGCGTGATGACCTGCACCCCGGGCGTGGCGCGGATGCCGGGCAACAGTTCGTTCCAATTCGTCGCGCTGAAGTCCGCGACCGTGCTACCGGGCAGGATGGGAAACGCGTTGAAGTGTCCGGCCTTCGTCGTCACCTCGTTGCCGATGACGGCGGTGAAGCGGGTGTTCATCCCCGTGCGCTGCGCGGCCTCGGCATAGTCCGCGTGGACATTATGGTCCGTGGCGACGGCCAGTTCGATGCCTTCACCCGCGATAGTCAGCATCCTCTCATCCTCGGTCGCGTCGCCGTGCTTGCTCTTCGTCAGTGTGTGGATGTGGGTGTCGGCAGAAATCCAGCCGTGCGTGGGGACGGCGCGTCGGATGGTGAGTGCGACCGACAGCGTCTGTCCCGCGACGAGCGTGACTGCTTGCGTGGCGACGCTGCACTCAAACCCGCGCGAGGCGAAGATGGTGTATTTCCCCGGCAGCAGGCCCGCGCTGGCCGAACCTTCGCGTGTGTAAATCACGCCGGGCCGCGCCGCGAGTTCGCTCTGGTTCGTCGTGCCTGCCTGCAACGCCGCGAGCGCACCGGAGGCATCCACGATGGTCAGCCGACAGGGCAGGGGAGACTTCGCACCGGAATCGGTAACCCGCACGGCGAGCGTGGCCTGTGCAAGCGTGGCCTTGAGCGGCGACGAAACGAGCCGAAAATCCTCGACCACGATGTCGTCCACCGCCGTGGGCGGCAGAATGGCGAGCGTGTTCGTGCCGTCGCGCAACGCGCCCGGTGGCACGGCCAGCGCGTGGACGAGTGAGGTTTCCTGCGTGACCAGCGAGCCGAGTCGGCGGCCGTTGAGTTGCACCTGCCAACCTTGCTTCACGTCGCGCTGGCGGAGGAGCAGCGTTTGCTCGGTGGCATTGGCCTGTGCCTCGAACCGGACCTCCAGCATCCGCCCGTGCGGCTTCTTGCCGACGAATTCCTGCCACTCCGGGAAGCCCTCCGTGCCGAGGTGGTATTGCGCGGCATCCAGCACACGGACCTGCGCGCGGAGCGGCAACAGTGCGGCAAACAACACCAGCAAGACCGGGATCAGGAGGCTACGAAGCACGTTCGGGATTAAGCGACAAAACCTCGGGAGGGGCAAGGTTACCACGCTCCCTCAGTCCAAGGGTTCGCTTCCCAGTGAACCGGCGTTGAATTCATCCTGCGGCGCATTACCCTCGCGCTCATGAACTTCATCGGCCGACTGTTCGCGTTTTTCCTTCCACTCATGGCTGCCAGCCCGCTCGCCGCGCAGAGTGACTGGCACGAGCCATTCCCGCCGCACCGGATCGCCGACCGCCTCTATTACGTCGGCTCGCGCGGGCTCGCCAGTTACCTCGTCACCACCAGCCAGGGACATATCCTGATCAACTCCAGCTTCGAGCGCACCCTGCCCATCATCCGGGCCAACGTGGAGAAGCTTGGATTCAAGTTCACCGACATCAAGGCCCTGCTGGCGAGCCATGCGCACTCGGACCATGTCGAGGGTCACGGCCTCATCAAAGAATTGACCGGCGCGCGGGTCGAAGTGATGCGCGGCGACGACCGGGTGATCGCCAACGGCGGCAAAGGCCAATACCTCTATCAGGAAGGCTGGCGGCCGTGCGCCGTCGACCGCGTGTTGGCGGATGGTGACACCGTGAAGCTGGGCGAAGCCATCCTGACCGCGCGCCACACGCCGGGCCACACGCGCGGTTGCACGACCTGGACGATGCAGGTGACGGACGCGGGCAAGCCGTTGCAAGTCGTCATCATTGGCAGCCCCAACGTGAACCCCGGCTACCAACTCGTTACCAACCGCGACTATCCAGAGATCGCGGAGGATTACGCCAAGACCTTCCGCCTGCTCAAGTCACTGCCTTGCGACATTTTCCTAGGCGCGCACGGCAATTACTACGGAATGGAAACGAAGGTCGCCCGGCTCAACCGCGATCCCAAGACCAATCCCTTCGTGGACCCGGAAGGCTACCGGGCCTACGTGGAAGACCGGCGCAAGTTTTTCCAAAGCACCGTGGAGAAACAGCAGCAGTGAGCCGACGTGAACCCGCCGTCCGCCAGGATCAGGTTGGGTCAGGCCTTTCGGAATTACGAAGGACGGCGGCCCTGGGATTCTCAGGTCACAACCGGAACAACTTCTTCGAGTTCTCGAAGAGGATCTTGCGCTCCACGGTTTTGCTCGCCGCGTATTTGCGGATCGCGGCGATGGTGCCGGCTCCTTGGCAGCCGGGGCCGCGACCGAGCGTGTCCGCGCAGTCGCTGCCGTAGAGGATTTTGTCCTGGTGCTTCTCCAGGAACCAGCGCGTGTGCTCCTCGTCGCGCAACAGGGAGTTGAGACCGGAACCGGCGCTCATGTCGGCAAAGCAATTCGCGTAGTCGGCGAGATACTGACTGGTGAGCCCGCCCTTGGCGACGGGACCGGTGGGATACAGGCTCTTCCAATCGTAGTTCGCGTCAATGTTCGCCCACGTCGTCTGCGCGTGCATGATGAACGTGGTCTTGGGGACCTTCTTCAGCATGTCCGGCAGGCGTTTGAAACCTGAATTGTAGGTGCCTTCCTGGAAATGCATGAGGATCGGCACGCCGTAGTCCGCGGCCAGCGCGTAGAGGATTTGCGATTCCTCCGAGTCGCACTGCAAGCAAAACTGCTGCTACGCTATGTTCTTAGCGACGAGATTGATATACTTTGGGATCTCGCCCTTCTCATC
>JBJTAU010000043.1:0-5295 GCA_046090965.1 Limisphaerales bacterium
GGTGGTTACTCGCGAGTGGTTACGTGGCTGGACCAGGGCACGCTGGGAATAGTCGCAGCCGAGGCCTACGACACGCGCGCGAATTTTAAGAAGACCTTTCACCCTAAGAACTTCAAGAAGGTCAACGGCCAGTGGCAGCTCAAGGAGATGGAGATCATCAACGAGCAGACGGACTCGAAGAGCAGCCTGACCTTCGACGTGGAGGTGCAGTGACGCCCGTGCCGGCGATTTGCAATCGCCGTCCTGGGTTATCACCTACACAGGGGCGGCGACTGCAAGTCGCCGGCACGCGGCTCAGATGAACTTGGTGCGGCCGGGCAGCGCGAGCGGCGGCACGGTCACCTGGCCGTTCCAGTCGCGGAGGTTTTGCGGGGCGATTTCTTCCTTCGAGTTGAGCGCCATTTCCCACGTGACTTCCTGCCCGGTGTAGCCCGCCATGCGGCCCATGATGCCGGCCATCGTGCTCGTCACCATGCGGTCGCCGTTGTTGAGCGGCTCGCCCGCGCGGATCGAGGCGAAGAGTTCGTTGTGTTCGACCTGATACATGTCGGGCGTCGGCCCTTCGTATTTCCAAGTGCGCTCGCCCGCGAGGTCCGTCGTGAACGCGCCGCGATGGATGTAGGCGTTGCCCTTGGTGCCCAGCGCGTAGAACGAGTTCTCACCGTAGCAGCCGGTGATCTGCCGTTGCGCGATGAAGCCGCGCACGCCCTTCTCCCATTCGTAGGCCACGCTGATGTGGTCGAAGATGTTGCCGCCCTCGGCCTTGATCTGGCGGCCGCCGGTTGCGGTGCACTTGAGCGGCGGCACGTCCTTCATCGCCCACATCATCCAGTCCACGGTGTGGATCGCCTGCTCGACGAGCCCGTCGCCGGAGAGCCAGGTGAAGTTATACCAGTTGCGCGTCATCCACTCGAGATCGCTCATGCCGGCGGGCCGGCTGCTGGCGGGCGGCATGGGCTTCACCGGGCCGGTGAGGTAGGTGCCATAGACGGCGCGGAGATCGCCGATGGTGCCGTCGAGCATCTTCTCGAAGACCGCGCGCTTCGCGTAGTCGTAGCGCCAGCAAAAGCCCGCGACCATCGCGAGGTTTTTCTGCTTCGCAATTTTCACCGACTCTATCACGGAGCGCACGCCAGGCGCATCGGTGGCCATGGGTTTCTCGGTGAAGACGTGCTTGTCGGCCTCGACCGCAGCGCGCAAATGGCCGGGGCGGAAGCCCGGCGGCGACGTGAGGATGACGAGGTCCACGCCGCTCTTGATGACCTTCTCGTAAGCGTCCACGCCCACGAACTTGCGGTCGGAGGCCACGTTGAATTTCTTGTCGTCCTTCACCGCGCCTTTCACGGCGGCGAGGCTGCGCTCGATCGGCTCCGGGAAGGCGTCGCCCATCGCCCAGAGCTCGACGTTGCTGTCCGCCTTGAGCGCCTGCGCCGCCGCGCCGGTGCCGCGTCCGCCGCAGCCGATGAAGCCGATGCGCAGCTTGTCGCTGTTGGGCGCGGCGCGCAGCAGCGCGGGGAAGGCCAGGCCGGCGGCTGCCGTGGCGGCGGTGGAAGTCTGGAGAAACTTGCGGCGGGTGGCGGGGGATTCAGGGGGCATAGAATGTTTTGAAAGTTGGCGCGGCGGCGCGTTTCAAGTCCGGCAGACAAGGGGAGCGGACGAGGGCGGAGGAAGGCTATTCACCACCGTGCAAAGAGTCGACGGGACCTACCGCTTCTGCGTCTGGAGCTGTTCGTATTGCTTGACGGCCTGGATGGCACGGGGATCGCCCTTGGCTGCGAGTGCATAGATGTCCGTCATCACTGCGGCCATGGCGTCGTTCAAAGCCATACGCTGCTGGGCAGACATGGCAGACGTGGCCCGGAGTTTTTGAAGGCGAACCACTGCGTCCTCGAACTGTCCGCCCTTGTAGGACTGCACGGCCTGTTGCATTTCTTGGGCCGGCGCAGGTGCTGCTGGTGCGCCGGGGGTGGGCGGCGCGGCGGCCGGCCCAGGGTCAGCTACGGCAAATTTACTCGCAGCCCGTTCGAGGTCTGAGTTGCTGTGGCCGGCGGGTGTCTTCCGGCAAGCGGAAGCGGCCACAACCGCGCATACTACAGCGAGAATGAATCTGAGACGACGTGCGTTCATTTTAGAAAAACTTTGCCTCCACCCCTAAATTAGCGGCCGTTGCCCGTGCGCGGACTGCAAAAGAGACGATTCTTGGTCACTAGGGCCTGCTCGGTGTAGAACGCATCGGTCTTCATGAACTCCACGCTGCCGCTGACTAGGCCAACGGTGGTGCCCATGTTGTGGATCTTGGTGATGCCTTCTGCCGGGCTGCTGGAACCATCGTTCCAATCCCCGGGATTAGTCTCCAGCGCCTGCCAAAAGATGATGTCCGCGGGGCCATACTGAGTGGTTCGATATGAGCTGCCGCCGATCGCACCGAAACCGCAGACGGCCCCGTTCATCAGAAAACTCGTCAGCTTCTGGGTCCGCGAGGGAAAACTTGGGATCGCGTTCGTGCGCTCGGCAGGGCAACGGTAAACGTCCAACACCTTCAGATACGGCCAGAGCAGTCCGCCAGAGTAGGCCAGTTCGGGGTTGGTCAGATACGGGGCCACAAAGGGATTGGGCACAGTGCCGCCCGAGGCATCATAAAGCCAACCCTTGGCCACCCAAGGCGCGTTCCAATTCGGTTCCGGCAACAAGTCCGTGGCGTCGCTGGCATAAAGCGACACCGCCAGCATGAATTGCTTCACGTTGTTCTGACATTTGGTCGCCGTCGCCTTGCTTTTCGCCTTCGACAACGCCGGCAGGAGCATGCCCGCTAGGATTGCGATGATCGCAATGACGACGAGCAGTTCGATGAGGGTAAAGCCGAGGCGTTGCTCGGACTCCACCCGACACACCGGAGAAGAATCGCGTTTGCGCATGGTCGGATGAGTCGCTGACTCGGCCAAAGGGACAACAGCCGGCCTGAGATGTCAACCATCGCCCAACAGCCCAACAGCAGCTTGACTGTGCCCAGCGGCGCGGGCACGTTCGCCGCACCTGATCAGCCGATGAAAGCCAATCGTCCTGCTCGCCTCGAACTGCCGCGCCGCGGCGGTTTCACCCTCATTGAACTGCTCGTCGTCATTGCGATCATCGCGATCCTTGCGGGAATGCTCCTGCCCGCGCTGAGCAAGTCCAAGGCGAAGGCGGCGGGCACCGTCTGCACCAACAATCTGCGGCAGATGCTGTTTGCGCAGCGCCTCTACAACGACGACTTCGACGGCAAGGTAACACTGTCCAACTGGGGTCAAACTTTGAACGAGGCCGGGTGGCTCTACACCTACACGGGGGCCGCCTACCCGGGCGGGGTGTTCGATTACAAGCTCGGCAATTACTGGCCTTATCTAAAGACCACCAACTCCCTCATCTGTGTGATGGATTTCAAGATCACCGCCGATTACATCAGCCGCCCCCAGCTCATCAGCAGCTACTGCATGAACGGGGCATTTGGGCGCGCGGCCAATAACTACCGCCGGGTCACCGATTACCAGCCGGACGACCTAATCCACTGGGAACAGGACGAGAAGCTTGGTGCCGGTGGCTGGTGGGATGGAGGCAATTACCCGTTTGAGGGCATCAGCAAGCGACATGTGTCCGGCGCTCTGGCAGGCAGCATCGGCGGCACCGCTGAGTGGATGGATTACCGCGCTGTCTGGCCCGCCCTCTCGGCCAATCCCCCCGTCGCGCGCAACCGACTCTGGTGTGAGCCTGGCTCGGCAAACGGTCAGTATTGACCGGCCTTGCTGGTCCTGTGTTTTGCGCCGGTGCTTTGCGACAGGTGCTGATTTCCACTTCCCGGCTAAAGCGGCATGAGCGGGATGTTCATGCTGCGGTTCTTCTTCTTGAGCGCCTCCCGATCCTCGGCGGACAATCCGGTTTGGTTAATCTCTGCGAGCACCTTCGCCTTGGTGGCGGCATCGCCTAGCATGTAGATCTGGCACCAGCCAAAATAGGTCATGTCCTTTTGGGCAGGCGTCCGTTGCGCCCAGGGGACTTCCTTGGGGACGTAACGCTTGCGAATTTCCGTCTCGTCCTTGGTGGACAAGGCGGGCACAGGAGGTGGGGGCGCAGGTGCGCCCGGCGCGACCGTGGGTGTGGATCCGGACGGCGCGTCTGTCCCGGCAGGCGTGGCAGGCTGGGCTGAACGTTTTCGGCAGGCGCTGCTGCCCAAACCGGTAGAAATCACCAAAGCCAAAGTCGCGATAGTCTTGAAAGTGTTCATGTTTGCGCTCCCCCTGCATAACCGAGGCATGCCAACGCGGCAACCAGCAAACGACGGGCGGCGTTTGGACACGGCCCCCGAATCGGGCGACTCGCCGGGTTCCGCCCGGAGGTGATTTTACGGGCTTCGGCGAGCGCGCCCAAGTGCCGTGTCCCTTTCGCCGTCCACAATTCCACCTTCACCCTTTCGGCCCTGTCCTTGTCGGTCCCGGGTGACCGGTGGACGGTCTTGCCGATGGCATCGTAGCCGATGCAGGTGTGATCGGAGATTTGCCAGATGGCGCTCTTGATTTTGTATCCGGGGAACCATGTCGCGGAGCTTCACCACGCCGTCAAACAGCTTGACGAGTCGTGAGGTATCGGAGATTTTTTGCCGGTTCGACTGGCCTGCATACGAAGATTCGGATGGCGGCCGGTCAAACGAAAGTCGGCCGCAAACAACCGTGGGTGAACTGGACGGGGTCGTAGCTCAGTTGGTAGAGCGTCTCGTTCGCAATGAGAAGGTCGCAGGTTCGATTCCTGTCGGCTCCACCATCCAGTTGGCAACAACCACCTACAGTTTGAGCACCCCGCTCCGATCAGAACCAAGTCGCTATCGCCGCCTGTCGCCTGTGATGACGACGTTTTCGCTGGACCCGCTTGGCGGCCATAGCCGACACCCCATCACGCCAGCAGCCGGAGCATGAACCGACTCGCCCTCCACGATTTGCATCAGGGCCGTGGTGCGCACTTCTTCGCCGTGAACGGTGAGGAGGCGGTCGCGCATTATGGTGACCTGATGGCGGAGCGTGACGCGTTGCGCGATCGCGTGGGCGTGGTGGATCTGAGCTGCCGCAGCCGCCTGTGTCTCACGGGCACGGAACGCGTCAAGTTTCTCCACGGTCAGGTGACAAATGACGTGCAGGGGTTGCGCCCCGGCCAAGGCTGCTACGCGGCGCTCGTCAACGCGAAGGGCAAGCTGCAGAGCGATCTAAACATCTTTTGCCTCGCGGAGGAACTGCTCCTCGATTTCGAGCCGGGCTACCGCGCCGCGGTCGC
>JBJTAU010000044.1:0-7994 GCA_046090965.1 Limisphaerales bacterium
GCGATGGTCATCCCCGGCCTCGTCGGCGCGGTGGTGGCCTTCATGCCCTTCGCGGCGAAGTGGAAGCACGGCCACCGTTTCAACGTGCTCTTCATGGGCACGCTGCTCTTCGCCGCCGTCATCCTCGGGCGCATGGCCGCCGTGGAGGACAGCCAGGACGAAACCTACGTCTCCGCGAAGGCCCAGGCCACGGCCGCCGCCGACCGCATCCGAGATCTGACGACCGAGCGCGGCATCCCACCCTCCGGCGCGGCGCAACTCCTGCGTGACGACCCCTTCACTCAGGGGCCGAAGCTCTTCGCCAAGAATTGTTCGAGCTGCCACCGCTTTGATGGCCACGACGGCCTCGGCCACCGTCCCTTAAATACCCACGTCGCCCGCGCCGAGGACACTTGGGAAACGATCGCTGAGTCCCGCTTCGTTAAACCCGATGAAATTCGCCGGCTGAACCCGGCGCTCGCCGCGCGTCCGCTCAAGGCTGGCGACCAAGTTGTCGTCTACGCCCGCCCGTGGGCTCCCGACCTCAAGGGCTTCGCCAGTCGCGAGTGGCTTGCCGGGCTCATGGACCCCGCGCGTGTGGACGGCCCCGCCTATTTCGGCGGCACGAAATTCAAGGACGGCAAAATGGTCAAGTGGGTGAAGAAGAACTGCACGCCCGAAAAAGCCGCCGACCTCAAGAAAGTCATCGCCGCCCTCTCCGCCGAGGCCCGGCTCAAAGCGCAAGCCGGGGCCGACAATGCCGATGCCGAACTCATCAAACAGGGCCGCGTGCTCATCACCGGCGAATTCGCCTGCACCGACTGCCACAGCTTCGGCAAGAACGACCCCGACGCCACCGCGCCCGACCTGACTGGCTACGGCTCGAAGGCCTGGCTCACGCGGATCATCAGCAACCCGGCCCACGCGGACTTCTACGGCAAACGCAACGACCGCATGCCCGCCTTCGCGGACAAGAAAATCTTGGACGCGAAGCAACTCAGCCTCCTCGCCGACTGGCTGCGCGGAGATTGGTATGTGCCGCCGAAGAACGGTGGGAAGTGAGCCGAGGCTTCCGCAGCAGCATCGGAAGTTAATTACTCTGCTGAGGCGAATTCTCCCAGGTCGGACAAGAGTCACCCTTGCGCCCAAGCCAGGTGGAAATGCCAACCCGCGCGGCGCTCAACTGGCCGCCGCGCCGTTCTTCACCAGCCAGACGCCGTCCTCGCCGTCGGCTTCCTTGAGCTTCACGTTCACACGCTCGTTGGCGCGGGTGGGGATGTTCTTGCCCACGAAGTCCGCCTTGATGGGCAACTCGCGATGGCCGCGGTCAATCAGCACGGCGAGTTGCACGCGGCGCGGGCGGCCGAAGTCGTTGAGCGCATCGAGCGCGGCGCGCGTGGTGCGGCCGCTGAAGAGCACATCGTCCACCAGCACGATGGTCTTGCCGGTGATGTCGCCGGGGATTTGCGTGGGATGAACGGTCGGCGCGAGGTGATTACCCAAGTCGTCGCGGTGCATGTTCACGTCGAGCGAGCCACAGGGAACCGGCTGGCTCCAGAGGTCGGCCAGCGTCATCGCGAGCCGGCGGGCGAGATGCACACCGCCAGTTTGCACGCCGACGAGGACCACGTCCGCGCCGGTCTCATTACGCTCGACGATCTCGTGGGCAATGCGCGTGAGCGCCCGGGAAAGCGAGGCGGCGTTGAGCAGAAGCGAATCAGGCATGACGGGAGGAGCCGAAGCGGGGCGAGGGAAACCGGCGGGAGAAATCAGTTCTGACCCTGCGTGTGCCGTGACTAGCGCCACTTGGCGCGGTGCTTGACGATCCAGTCGGTCAGGGCGCGCTCGAAGCCGACATCGTGCTGGGCCTTCTCGGATTCAATCCACTTGTGCTTCATGATCTCCTCGCGCTCGGCGAGGAACTCGCGGTAGAGCGACGAGTTCTTGACCCACTCGTCGTCGCCGCCCGTCTGGCCAGGATTGTTTGACATATCAGCCAAGTTGCCGGTCTGCAATGGCAGCGGAATGTAACAGCGGGCGGGGGCGTGACAATCTGATTTTCGAGCCGGGAAATTCCTTACGGAAAAGCCCCCGCGTGGAATTGTGAACAGCCGGTGAATGACTGCGCATAAGTTTCCCGGTTCCGGTTTGCGTGCCCGGAGTATTTGTCTTCTCCTCTCTCCGTGATTGATTCCTTAGAGCTGACCGGCGAGCCCCCCGCGCCTGACCTGAAGCGCACGCGCCGCCGGAAGGATGCGGCCATCGATCTCTCGAAGGTCGACCGCCTGCCGCCGCACAGTATCGAAGCCGAACAAGGTGTGCTGGGCTGCATGTTGCTCGACCCCAACACCGCCATCGGCACCTGCGTCGAGAAGTTCAAGTCCCGCCGCGACGACAGCGCGACTTCCACTCCGTCGCGCCGCGACACGCCCGCGCCCAATCCCCACGCCGGAGCCTCCGCCGCCTTCTACGACCTGCGCCACCAGTCCATCTACGAGACCCTCGTGACGATGTATGACGCGAAGGAGGCGATTGACCTCATCACCGTGCGCCAACGCCTGAAGGACAAGGGCCAACTCGACGCCATCGGCGGCGTGGCCTACCTCACCGCGCTCGTGGACGCCACGCCCTCGGCGGCGAACCTGCCCTTCTACGCGGACATCGTCGTCGAGAAGCACCTGCTCCGCCGGATGATCCAGACCTGCTCCAGCGTCATCGGGCGCATCTACGACGAGGAGCAGCAGGGCGATGTCGAACAACTGCTCGACGAGGTGGAGAAGGAAGTCCTCCACATCAGCGAGGAACGCGAAGAGACCGTCAGCCTCGTGATGAAGGATCTCGTCCACAAGGCCATCGCGCAGATCGAGGACTTCCACTCGCGCCAGGGCCAGACCACGGGCATCGCCACCGGCTTCGCCGATTTGGACAAGATGACCACGGGCCTTCATGGCGGGGAAATGATCGTCATCGCGGCGCGGCCCTCCATGGGCAAGACCTCGCTCGCCATGAACATCGCCGAGCACGTTGCGATGGATCTAAAGCTGCCTGTTGGTGTCTTCAGCCTGGAAATGGACGCCAACGCGCTCGTGTTGCGCATGCTCTGCTCGCGCGCCCGCGTAAACCTGCGCGACATCCGCGAGGGCTTTCTGGCCGAGCGCGATTTTCCCAAGCTCACCGCCGTCGCCGGCAAGATGGCCGGCTGCCCGCTGTTTATTGATGACACCGCCAGCCTGAGCATTCTCCAGCTCCGCGCCAAGGCCCGCCGGATGCACCAGCAGCAGGGCATCAAGCTCTTCGTCATTGACTACCTCCAGCTCCTGCGCAGCACCGCCAAGAAGGCGGAAAACCGGCAGCAGGAAATCGCCGACATCTCTTCCGGCATCAAGGCGCTCGCCAAGGAGCTCAAGGTGCCCATCATTGTCCTGGCCCAACTCAACCGCGAACTGGAGAAGCGCGGCCCCGGTGAGAAACCCAAGCTCTCCGACCTCCGCGAATCCGGCTCCATCGAGCAGGACGCCGATCTCGTGGGCCTGCTCTACAAGCCCAAGATTGGTAAGGAAGACGAGGAAGACCCCGGCGAGCAGCCCAATTACGACGCCGTGCCCGTGAACCTCCTCATCGCCAAGCAGCGCAACGGCCCGACCGGCGACGTGCACCTCACCTTCCTCAAGGGCTTCACCCGTTACGAGAGCGCCGCCAAAGTGGATGCTCAGGACGCTCCCCGGGGGTAGCCCGCGGCACGGACCGCGGATTCC
Source organism: Limisphaerales bacterium (assembly GCA_046090965.1). GTDB lineage: Bacteria > Verrucomicrobiota > Verrucomicrobiia > Limisphaerales > SXTU01 > SXTU01. The sequence goes on from JBJTAU010000044.1 coordinate 3,735, forward strand.
GCAGGCTGGACAAAGCGCCGCCCCCTCGTGTCCATTCTCCGCGCAACACGATGACCGCCGCCACCGCTTCCACCCCGCTGCTCGACGTGCGCGCCTGCACGATTCGCTTCGGCGGCCTCACGGCGGTCAACGCGCTCGACCTGCAAATCCTCCCGGTCCAACTCGTCGGCCTCATCGGGCCGAACGGCGCGGGCAAGACCACCGTCTTCAACCTCATCACCGGCGTCTATGAGCCGACCGAGGGGACCATTGCGTTTGGCGGCCACGACATCCACGGACTTGCCCCTTACGAAATCACCGAGCACGGCATCGCGCGGACGTTCCAGAACATCCGCCTCTTCCCGTCGCTCTCCGTCTTCGACAACGTCCGCGTCGCGTTCCACCTGCACGTCGTCAGCGGCGTGGTGCATTCGCTCACGCGCGGTCCGATCTTCCGCAACGAGGAGAAGGAAATCGCCGCGCAAGTCATGGAGATGCTGGAGATTTTTAAGCTCGGCAAGTTCGCCGACGCGCCCGCCAAGAGCCTGCCCTACGGCGATCAGCGCCGCCTCGAAATCGTCCGCGCCCTCGCCACGCGTCCGAAGCTCCTGCTGCTGGACGAACCCGCCGCGGGCATGAACGCGACGGAGAAGGTCGAGCTGATGCAGCTCATCCGCTTCATCAAGGACAAGTATCGCCTCGCCGTCCTGCTCGTGGAGCACGACATGCAGGTGGTCATGGGCATCTGCGAACGCATCGCCGTCCTCGACTACGGCGTGAAGATCGCCGAAGGAACACCACTGGAAGTGCGGAAGAATCCCAAAGTGATCGAGGCATACCTTGGCGAAGAAGTGGCCAAGTAAGGCAAAAGGAAAAAGGGAAAAGGCAAAAGTGAATCCCCCACCACAGGACAAACCTTGGGATATTCGGGAGCGGACGTTCGCCTTTGCGGTGCGGGTGGTGAAGTTTTGCCGGAAGTTGGAACGGGAACACCGAGTAGAGCGAGCGTTGATCAGCCAACTGTTGCGGGCGGCTACCAGCATCGGGGCTAACGCGGAGGAAGCGCAGGCTGGGCAAAGCCGCGCCGATTTTATCAGTAAGAATGCGATCTGTCTGAAGGAGGCGCGCGAAACCCACTACTGGCTGCGCCTCCTGTCCGCTGCTGAAATCGCCAGCGGACCGGAACTGGCCGCATTGCAGCAGGAGGCTGGTGAGTTGATGAAAATCTTCGGAGCCATTGTCACCTCCGCGAAGCGCAGCAATCGCGCGTGATTTCACTTTTGCCTTTTACCTTTTTCCTTTTGCCTTAACCGCCGTGCTCGAAGTTAAAAACCTCTCCGTCAGCTACGGCGCCATCGCCGCGCTCCATGGCATCTCGCTGTCCGTGAAGCAAGGCGACATCGTCACGTTGATCGGCGGAAACGGCGCCGGGAAGACGACAACGCTCCGCGCCATTTCAGGACTTCAAACAGCGGCATCCGGCGAAGTCATCTACGAAGGCCGCGACATCACCCGGTTACCCGCGCACGAGATTGTGAAGCTCGGCCTAGCCCATGTGCCCGAGGGCCGGATGGTTTTTGCGAACCTCACCGTGCTGGAGAACTTGCAGATGGGTGCCTACCTCCGCAGCGACCGGGCCGGCATCGCGGCGGATCTGGCTTATGTCTTCAGCGTCTTCCCGCGCTTGAAAGAGCGGGAGAAGCAAATCTCCGGCACGCTCTCCGGCGGCGAGCAGCAGATGCTGGCCATCGGCCGCGCGCTGATGAGCAAGCCCAAGTTCCTCATGCTGGACGAACCGTCCCTCGGCATCGCGCCGCTGCTGGTGAAGACCATTTTCGAGAAGATCGTGGAGATCAACCGTGAGCAGGGCATCACCATCCTGTTGGTCGAGCAGAACGCCAACCTCGCCCTCGAAGTCTCACGCTTCGGCTACGTGCTGGAGACGGGCCGGGTCATCCTCCAGGACGAGTCCGCCAAGCTCCGCACCAACCCGCAGGTGAAGAGCGCGTATCTGGGCGGGTGACCGTGCCGGCGACTTGTCGTCGCCGACCACCGCTCCTTCCGGACTCGCGGCGACAGCCAGTCGCCCGCACGGGCGACGGAGTTTTCCTGAGCGCCTGAACGTCCTGCCGGTTTGCCTATACGGGAAAAATCTGATTCAGTCAGGGCGGTGTTTCACTTGAAGCAGTGGCAATGCTGTTGGTGGCTCGCGCTCGTCTGGCTGGCGGCGGGACTGTCGCTGCATGCGCAGACGATCACCAATGTCTCGCCAAGTTTTGGCGCGCCGGGAACAACGGTTACCATCAGGGGGACAGGACTGAACACGACCAAACAGGTGAAGTTTGGTAACTCGCCAACCCCAGCGTCATTTGATCCGCCTGCTGCAAATCAAGTCGTCGCCATCGTGCCGGCTGACGCCGTGACCGGTTCGATCAGCATCACTTTCAGTAACAATACCACGCTTTCGAGTGCTGCCACTTTCACGGTTGCGCCGCGAGTGGACAGCTTCAGCCCGGCAATCGGCACTGTCGGAACGCCAATCACGGTCTTTGGAGCAAATTTCATCAGCGGCCAGACCACGGTGCGCTTTGGCGGCGTCACAGCCGCAGCCCCTTCTGTAACGGCCGCCAACCAGCTGACAGTTTCAGTGCCGACGGGTGCGACTACGGCTCCAATGACGGTCTACACTTTCGCCGGCACCAATACGACGACCTCGAATTTTGTCGTCTCCGGCACGGCGGTCATCACGGGCTACACTCCTGCGCTCGGCCCCACGGGCTCGGTGGTGGTCATCTCCGGTGGCGACTTCAGGGGGACGACGGCCGTGAAGTTCAACGGCTCCAGCGCCACGTTCACCGTCGTCGCGGCGTCGCAGATTTCCGCCACCGTGCCGACCTCAGCGACGACTGGCCCGATCGCCGTCACCACTCCGAACGGCACGGTCACCACCAGCAGCAACTTCGTCGTCAGCGGCCTCGCGCCCATCGTCACCGGGTTCTCGCCGATCGGCGGCAAGCCCGGCGATCCCGTCGTCATCACCGGGCTCAACTTCACCACTGCGACCAACGTCTCGTTCAACGGCACCAATGCCACGTTCGGCGTCACCTCGGACACGCAAATCTCTGCCACCGTCCCCGCCGGCGCGACCACCGGGCCGATTCGGGTCATCAACCCCGCCGGCACCAACACCACCGGCAGCAACTTCATCATCGGCCCATTCGTCACCGGCTTCAGCCCGGTGTCGGCGCAGGTCGGGTCGCAAGTCGTCGTGGAGGGGCTGAACTTCCTCGAGGTGACGAATGTCGCCTTCACCTCGGCCTCCGGCGGTTTCACCAACGCATCAGCGGTTGCCATCTGCGCGGCCACGCAGTTGCGCGCGACGGTGCCGGTCGGCGCGACCAACGGGCCCATCCGGGTCATCTCTCCAAGTGGCACCAACCTCACCACGAGCAACCTCACTGTCTTTGCGCTCGCGCCGGTCCTCACCGAGTTCACGCCGACGAACGGCCTGCCCGGCTCATCCGTCACGCTCAACGGCGCCAACTTCCTCGGCGCAACCAACGTGAGCTTCAACGGCGTCCCGGCCAGCTTCAACGTGACGGCCGATTCGCAAATCACCGCCACCGTCCCGGCCACGGCGACCACCGGGCCGGTCTCCGTCAACACGCCCGGCGGCAGCGTGACGAGCAGCGTTCCGTTCTATCTGCCGCCCCGGCTCACCACGGTCACCCCGGTGACGGGTGTCGTGGGAACGGCCGTGACGCTTACGGGGACGAACTTCACCGGCGTCACGTCCGTCACCTTCGCCGGAGCGAACTCCACGACCGTCAGCGCGCCGATCACCAGCTTGGTCGCCACGCAGATGATCGTGCTGGTGCCCACCAACGCCATCTCCCGCCGTATCACCGTGACCACGCCGGGCGGCGTGATCGCCAGCGCGGCGAGCTTCACGGTGACGCCGCGCGTCGACAGCTTCCCGCCGTTGCTCGGCCCGGCGGGCACGACTGTGACAGTCAGCGGCCGCAGCTTCACCGACGCGACCGCGGTGCGCTTCAACGGTGTCACCGCGGGCTTTTCCTCCGTCACCGACACGCAGCTCGTTGCGGTGGTTCCTGCCGGCGCGACGACCGGTCCGCTCACCATCGTCACGCAAGACGGATCGGGGGCCGGGGCGATCAACTACACCGTGACGACCAGTCCCGACCTGACCGCGCTGCAAACCAACTCGCCTTCCATCGTCTCGTTTGGCTCGAACGTCACGATCACCATCACCGTGACGAA
>JBJTAU010000045.1:0-2637 GCA_046090965.1 Limisphaerales bacterium
GGAGTATCGGCGCGCATGAGATGCTCCGAGCTCATCCCGTTGACCGCCGCCGTCACGAACCTGGCGCTCACGCTCGTCGTGCTCACGCGCGACCTGCGTTCGACGCTCAACCGGGTTTATCTGCTCTGGGGCCTCTCCATCACGGTCTGGAACCTCGGCACGTTCTTCCTGTTCAGCGTGCAGGACGAGGGCGCGGCGCACTTCTGGTCCGCGTTCCTGCACTACGGCGTGTTTATCCTGCCGGTGAGCTTGTTCCACCTGAGCTGCCTCATCGCGCAGGTGAAGCTGCCGCGCTGGCTCCCGGCGCTTTACGGATGGTTTGGGCTTCTGGCGCTGGCGAACGCGTTTGGGGTGTTCACCTCCGGCGTGCGCAACCTCGGCTATGCTTTCTATTCCGTCGCCGGGCCGGGCTTCTGGGCGTTCGTGGCGAGCTACGTCGTGGTCACCACGTCCACGGTGTTCATCCTGCTGCGCAAGTTGCAGACGCTTCAACGGCTGCATCGGGCGCGCGTCAAGGCGCTGCTCTGGGCCAACGGCATCCTGATCGGCTTTGGTTGGAACGACATTCTGCCCATCGTCGGGGTGGACACTTACCCGTTCACGCACGTCGCCATTTTCCCGTTCGGCAGCGCGGCGGCGATCTTCTACGGCATCATCGTGGGCTACAGCGTGCTCCAGCACCACCTCCTGGACATTCACGTCACACTCGGCAAGGCTGCCGCGCACGCCGTGCGGCTGCTGTTCCTGTTCCTCATCGGCCTGCTGTTGCTGCTGCTGCTGAACGTCTTCCGCCCCGAGTTCACCAGCTTCACCTTTCTGGGCTCGCTGGCCGTCCTGCTGGTCAGCGCGCTCGTGGCCTCGATCTTTTTCCCGCGTCTCTTCGGCAAGGACGACGAGTCGCTCGAACAGCGCATCCTCAGCGACCGCTACGGCGACCGCTTCGAGTATCACGACAAGGTCCGCTCCTTCCTGCAGGAAGTGCAGTTCTACAACAACGCCGACCTCCTGCTCAACGACCTCGACGCGCTGTTCGTGAAGACCATCCGCGTGCGCAACTATCAAATCATCCTCCTCGACGAGTCCACGCACGTCTTCACCGTGTTCCGCGGCCACCCGAAGACGGGCCAGACGCAGCTCCCCGAACTGCGCGCCGACTCGCCCATTTTTCAGCTGTTCCAGAACACCACCGCCACTTACCTGGCCTTCAACCTGGCCTACATCATGCCCGGCGAGACCGAGATGGAGCGCGAAGCGCGCCAACTGCTCAAGCGCTTCGAGCCGGAATTTTGCTTCCCGTTCTTCAGCGGCGACGAGCCGTTTGGCCTGCTGCTCATCGGCGAAAAATCCAGCGGCACGCCCTACACGCCCAACGACCTCGCCCTGCTCACGCGGCTCGTGAAGAACCTCAGCCTCATCCTCAACCAGATCCGCCTGAAGAAACAGGTCTTGCTCGCGGAGGAGCTGGAACTGCTCGGCCGCATGTCCCGCGGCATGGCGCACGACTTGAACAACCTGCTCACGCCCGTTTCCACCTACCTGCAAATCGCCCACGAACACGCCCGGGGCAGCACCGAGGGCGCGAACGAGTTGCTCCCCACTTGCCTGCGCAACGTCGGCACCATCCAGGCCTACGTGAAGGACGCGCTGTTCTTTTCTCAGAACCACACCGTGCAAATCGCGCGCATGCCGATGGATCAACTCATCCGCAACGTGGTCGAACTGGCCGAGCCCAAGCTCAAGCGGCGCCAGGTCCGCGCCGAAGTGCCCGAACTGCCCGGCACGGACGTCGAGATGGACGCGGTGCTGATCCAGCGCTGCCTGGGCAACATCCTCTCCAATGCGATTGACGCCTCGCCCGTCGGCGCAACTATCCGCATCGAACTCAAGAACCTTGCCGCCACCGAGCCGAGTCGCGAGTGCCGAACCGCTCTTCAGCCAAGGCGGCGTGGACGCCGTCCTGCTCGATGCCGAGCTGACCGACGTGCGCCCCATCCGCGCCCTCGAGCATCTGGGGCGCGCGCTGCCCGGCTGCCCGCTCATCCTCGACGCCTCCGCCAGCCAGTGGGAATGGGAAGAGGAAGCTTACCTGCTGGGCGTGGACTACATCCTCACCAAACCCGTCCGCGCCCGCCTCCTCCTCCCGCTGCTGGAGCGGAGCTGGCAAAGGGCCGGAGGAACCACCAACGCGTTGCCGCCGAGGCCCGCCGCCTTGGCCGACGTCGCGCTGCCTTCGCGCAAGCCCGACGCCGCGCTCGGTGCGCTGCGGGACTTTTCCGGCATCCTCACGCACAGCCTGCACACGGACGCGTTGTTGCGCGAGTTCCTCCAGCTCTTGCGGGAAATCCTCGGCGTCAACCGCGCCGCCATCTTCCTGCGCCGTGCCGGTGCCGGCGGTTTGCCACCGCCGGCCGCAGCCGGAGAAGCACGGGACGCCGATGGTAAATCGGGGGTGCTCTCGGCCGCCTGCGCCCTCGGCCTCGCGCCGCAGCTGCTCGACCACTTCGCGCTCTCTTTCCGAGGCGGCATCGGCGCGCACCTGCAACGCCACGGGCGCATCCTCCGGCGCGGCACCCCCGAGGCCACGCACGACCCCGACATCGCGCGTGAGTTCGAGCTGCTCGGCGCGCAGATTGCCAT
>JBJTAU010000046.1:0-9103 GCA_046090965.1 Limisphaerales bacterium
TGGATGCCGGCCGCGCGGGCCATCTGCGTGATACGCGCGATGCACATTTCCACGTCGGCGGGCGCGACGAGCATGAGGTCGGCGAGTTCGTCAATGATGACGACGATGTAACTGAGCTTCTCCGGGATGACGATGTCCTCATCACGCGGCACGACGATCTGCTCATCAATTTGCACCGCGAAGCCATCCGCGCCGGCCTCGACCTTTTCCTTCTTCGTGGTCAGCGGCAGTTCCAGCTCGGCCTGCGGCAGCGGCTTGTCCTTCGGGCGGTCGTTGAAGGACTTGATGTTGCGCACGCCGACGCGCGCGAAGATTTGGTAACGCTTCTCCATCTCGTTCACGACCCAGCGCAGCGCGAGAATGACTTTCTTCGGATCGGTGACGACGGGCACGACGAGGTGCGGGAGCGCGTTGTATTGCTGCAACTCGACGACCTTCGGATCGATCATCACGAAGCGGAGCTGGTCCGGCGAGAAGCGGTAGAGCAGCGACGCGACGATGGAGTTGATGCAGACGGACTTGCCCGAGCCGGTGCTGCCGGCGATGAGCACGTGCGGCATGTCCGCGAGATCCGCGATGACCGGCGTGCCGTAAACGTCCTTGCCCAGCGCGAGCGGGATGCGCGCCTTGCTGTGCTTCCACTCCTCGGATTCGAGGAGGTCGCGCATGATGACTTTCGTCTTGATGCGGTTCGGCACCTCGACGCCGACGGAGGATTTGCCCGGCACGGGCGCGAGGATGTTGATGCGCTCGGCCTTGAGCGCGGCGGCGATGTTGTTGGAGAGCGCGGTGATTTTTTCGAGCTTCACGCCGGGCGCGGGATGCAGCTCGTAACGCGTGATGGTCGGGCCTTTGGTGATGTCGCCCATCGCGACCTCGATGTCGAACTGCGCGAGCGTGTTCTTCATCAACTGCGCGTTGGCCATCAAATCTTCCTTCGTCTCCGTGGGCTTCACGGTGAGGTCGGGATGCTGGAGGAAGTCGAGCGGCGGGACTTGGTAATTCCCGATCATCGGCACGCTCGCCACGGTCATCGGCTTGGGCTTCTTCGGCTGCGGCTTCGGGCGCGGACGCGGCGCAAGGCCGCTGTTGTCGGTGATCGTCGGCGCAAGTGCGGGCAGCTCGGCGGGTTTCACTTCTTCAACGGACTTCGGTGCGTCGGCCGTCGCAGCGGCGAGTGCATCGGCGATGTGGACGAGCGGTTCGCCGGACGCAATCGGCTCCGGCTCCGGCGATTTCTCCGGCTCGGGCAGCGGCTCAACCTTCGCGGGCTTGGCGGTCTTCTCCGGCTTGTCTGCCTTCTTCGCCAGCGCGCTGTCCTTGCCGAGAATGTCCGCGGTCGTGGCGGCGGCAACGTCCTCGGCCTTGATGATGATGGCGTCGTCGGCTGGCAGCGGGCCGGGCTTCGCGGCGGCGCTCGGACTCCAATCCTCGGGCGGCGGATCGACGGGTTTTTCCTTGCGCTTGGCCTTCGCGGCGACGGGGTCGCCGGGCTTGGCCTGCGGGACGGAGAGGTCGCGGATCTTCGGCTCCGGCACGGGTTGGAGGTCCGCGCCCAGTTCGGGGCCGGTCTTCTCCGGTTCGGCGACGGGCTCTGGTTGCTTGGCGGCCTTGGCCTTGTTGGCCTTCTCCACTTCCTCCTGCAGCCGCTTGGCTTCCTTCTCCAGCTCCTTCGCCCGCTTCTGCAAGGCGAGTTCCTCCGCGCTCGCGTCGGCGGCGGACCCGGCGGAATCGTCGCCCCGCACGAAGAGGCTGCGCGCCCAGTCGAGCAGCGCAAAGTTGGTGAGGTAGATCAGCCCGACCACATAGAGCGAGACGAAGACGACCGTAGCGCCGACGGTGCCGAGGAAGTGCTTGAAGAGATACTGGTTGAGCCAGTGGCCGACCGCGCCGCCGGCCCACGGGGCGTTGATGCTGGCGACGATGCGGGTGAACGCGCCGGGGAAGAGGTCGAACAGGCCGACGAGACAGAGCAACAGCCCGACGCACCACGGCCAGCGGCGGCGCAGGTGCTGGAGCAACTCCACGAACGGCACCAGCCCGATGAGCACCAGCAGCGGCGGCAGCAGATACGCGGCGGCCCCGAAGGTGAAGAAGCCCGAGTTGGCGACGTGCGCGCCGAGGCGGCCAATGAGGTTGTGGATTTCGGAGTTCGGCTCCGCGGTGTTGAGCGCCACGTCGTGCTTGTCGAACGAGAACTGCGCCAGCAGCAGCAGCACGGCGGCGGTGAGCAGCACCAGGCCGAGGATGCCCCCCTCGCCGCGCGCGGGCGGCGGCTCCTTGTCGTTTGCATTGTCCTTACGGGCCACGGGCGGAGACTAGGGAAGCACGGCGGGAAATGAGAATGTAAAAATTGCTTTGCCGACTAATCCGCAGCAGCACGAAACCCAGTCGAAGACTCGGTTCACATCATCAGTGGCGCAATTGGTTCACAGAGTGAAACGAACAATTTCAACCGCGAATGACACCTCGCACGGTCTTTTTGGGTTTGAAATTTGGCTCTGTTGGGCTTCCGCTGTTGAAGAACAACTCGCCTTCTCTTAGCTCAAGAGCCTTACCCGGGAAGGTTGCGCGCGTGATTATGGTCAGAGTTGTGTGCTCGTTGAGTCGCTTGATACTACCGTCAGAAAACCGAAGTGAGGCACGACTTTCAGAACCTGTTCGGAGTCTGTCGCCAGCGGATAGGACCGTGCCCTGTGCTGCGGACATCCATTGCGTCGCACCGTTCTTGGCTATTTCGACAGTTCCTTCAACTACGATGACGTTGACGCCTTCTAAGCCGACGCCCGCAATTTCCGTCACGTTCGTCCTAGCACCACCCGACGTATTTGTCCCAGTCGTCGCTAATTGCCGCAAAAAGCTAAAGTCGCTCCTCACTTTCCTTGCCGTCACGGTTACTGTGTTCGTCACCGGCTCAAAATTCTCAAGCGCGAGGCTGTAGGTAAGGATACCCGGCGACAGTCTTGGTGCCTCGTATGGGGTCACCCCAAGTTGTCTTCCTTGAAGCCAAACTTGGGCCCCCTCAGGTTCACTGTTTATTTCAAGGCCACCGAATTTAGCAGCCTGAGAATCCCGAAACAGGATGAAAGCGCCAATCCCTGCTGACAGCACAAGCAACAAAGCCGCAGTTTGACGAAAGAGGCGAAAGAGCCATGCCTGCCGCTTGCGTGAGGTTTCCACGAGCGATCTGGTAATTCGCCGCTGTTCAAGCGCTCGCAAGTTGCTGCACAAATCACCAGAGCTGGCGAATCGGTCTTCAAGTTTGTCATTAAAACACTTTTCAAGGTCTTCCGTGAGCAACGGGAAGTCGAAGGTCTTCGCCCAATTGACAGTGAGTGGACGGCCCAGGTCGCCAGCGGCCAGTTGGTAGAGCACGACCCCCAGCGAATAGATGTCGGAACGCGGCGTGGCTTTCTGACCGGTGAGGAGTTCCGGGGCCATGTAGAGGCGCGTGCCGCTGTAGGAACCAGCGGTGCTGCCCAGCAGGGTTTGCGTGAAGCCGGCCTTGGTCAGCTCCCCGAGAGCCTCGTCGGACACGATCTGCCCGATGCCGAAGTCGGTGAGTTTGACGGAGAGTTGAGGCGTGGGAAGCCCCCTCTCCCCCGATGGGGGCGAGGGGGATGAACTGATGAGGATGTTCGAGGGCTTGATGTCACGGTGGATGATGCCGCAGTCGTGCGCGGCTTGGAGGGCGTCGGCCACTTGTGCGACGATTTCCAAGCGCACGCTCATCGGGACGTTCTCCAGGCCGCCCTGCTCCTTCACCCACGTCGCGAGGTCGCGGCCCGGCACATACTCCATCTCCAGATAGTAGGGCGGCTCCTCGAAGTAGATGTCCATCAGGCGGACGATGCGCGGGTGGTCGCCGACGCGCTCGCGGAGCAGGCGGAACAGGGTGACCTCGCGCTTGAGCGAGCGGACGCGGTCGGCCCGGAAGCAGAACTTGAACACGCGGGCGTCCTTGAGGGTCTGGTGCCGCGCCAGCCACACCTCGCCAAAGCCGCCCTCGCCAAGCTTCTCGGTCAGCTCCCACTGGGTCTTGGGGATGACCTGCCCGACGGCGGGCCGCCAGCCCAGCACCGGTTCGCCGTCGGCGGAGACCTGGCGGCTGGCGTTGCTGGAATCGGCGGGCGGCTTGAGCGGGGCCAGGCCGACCTCGCCGGCCTCGCAGATGTCGAGCGCGCCCTCCACGCCCTTGAGCAGGTAGGAGCCGTGGTTCATCCAGAGCAGCTCGCCCACGCCGGGAAGGTCGCGGCCCTTGAGCACCTGCCGGGCGTTGTCGAAGACGGCGCGCGTCACGAGGATTTGCCCCGCGCCCGCGAGGGACATGACGCGGGCGGCGGTGTCCACCTGCGAGCCGAAGAGGGATTTCTGGGAGGAGTCCGCCTCGCCCGCGATGAGGACTTCGCCGAGATGGATGCCGACGCGGTCGCGGATGGTGACGCCCGCCTCGGCACCCTGCGCGCGCAGCCGGGCTGGCAGGGTGAGCGCGAACTTCACCGCCTCGGCGGGTTTGGCGATAACTAGGAGGAAGGACTCCCCCGCCGTCTCGATTTCCTCGCCCTCCGGAAAGCCGGTGAGAATTTCACGGACAAGGGCGTGATGCCGCTGGATGTTCAGGATGGCGCTGACGTCGCCCAAATGCCGTTTCAGCTCCACCGAGCCGACGATGTCGGTGAACAGAATGGTGAGCAGCCCGACGCGATGCCGGGTTAGGAAGTCGCGAACTTGCGCCTCATGCCGGGGCGTAAGCTGGAGTTCCATGGGGCCGGAACGTGCCAAACGCAAGGCGGCTTGGGAAGTGCGGAGTGGAATGTCGAGCTACGCGCGGCGCTACTTCTTCATCGTGAAGAGCAGCACAAGATCGAGCACGAAGAGCAGGACGATGGTGAGTTCGAGGATGAGCATCCAGCGGTTGTTCTGGTCGGTCTTGAGGAGCTGGTAGAGGTCGTCGAGGGTCTTGAGCTTCTCGTCTATCGTCCGGTGCCATTCGCCGAGGTGGAAGCGCGCGGAGAGCGCCTGGTAGATGCGAGAGAGGTGCCAGTCGCCGAAGAATTTCGAGATGTTGGACAGCTCGTCGCTCAGGCGCGCCATGTCCACGCGGATTTCCTTCAGCTCCTGCATGACGACCTTCGAGGGGCGCTGCGCGGGCTGGTGGGAGAGGTCGCGGTAGGAGCGTTCCAGCGCGTCGTCGAGCAGGCGGTCGTAGGCTTCCAGCTCGGCGAGCTGCACGTTGGCCAGCTCCATGATGAAGAGGGTTTCCTCGAAGTTGCGCGGGTCGTCCACGACGAGCGCGGCGTCCCAGTCCACGACCGCAAGGTCGCGCCGGTAGTAGCTCAGGAAGCGGCCGGTGGATTCCTCGACCTCCTGGTCGGAGAGCTGTTGCACGTCGTGCTCCTGCGTGAGGAGCGAGGCGACTTCGCGGCGGTGGCAGGCGAGCCAGTCCTCGGCGCGGAAGTCCTCGCCGGCGGCCACCGGCGGCGTGAAGCAGAAGACGGTGTAAGCCTCCTCCTCGGCGAGCGGCTCGACGGGGCGAATGTAGTATGGGCGCAGCTCGTTGCGAACCTGTTCGGCGAGGCGCTTGACTTCGTCATGCAAGGAACCGTTGCTGAACTGGAGGTCATGGAACGCGACGAGTTCCGTGAGGTGCTTCACGTCGAAGGGCACATGGACGCTGATGCTGATGGCGCCGATGGGCAGGAGCTTGACGGTGCGGTGGACGCGCACGGGACCAAGTGGGCCGATGCGCTCCTGCGGCGGGAGGCGGACCATCTGCGGGCGGTAGAACGAGAGCTGGCGCGGGCTGCGCTTGCTGGCGTCCACGCTGAACTGCGCGACCGGCTGGCCGAGCAGCTCCTTCACCGGCTGGCGCACCATGTCGTAAGCCACGTCGAAGGCGTAGATGAAGACCACTTCGCCGGTGTAGCGCTCGGTTTGCACGGGGCCAATGTAGTCGCGCAGTAAGGCGGCGGGCAACCCGGTTGGTGCGGAAAGGTGCGCGGGTTTTGTTCCTGCTCTTGCTCTTAATCCTAATCGTAATCCTGCTCCACTTTTCCATTGGTAGGGCCGTGCTGCTGCGCGGCCTCTGCTCGCGAATCAGTCCGAGGCCGACCGGCAGGTCGGCCCTACCGGGCAGGGAGCAGGATTAAGATTACGATTAAGAGCAGGAGGGGAAGAACCGCCGGAGATTGGACACGCGGGCTATTCCCCAACTACACTCCGCGGCCATGCGCATCGTCACCGCCGCCGCCATGCAACGCCTCGCCCTTCGCTGGCGACGCGCGGGAAAACGCGTCGGCTTTGTGCCGACGATGGGTTATTTGCACGACGGCCACCTGAGCCTCGTGCGCCGCGCGCGGCAGCTCGCAGGCAAGCAGGGCATTGTCGTCGCGAGCATCTACGTGAACCCGACGCAGTTCGCGCCGACGGAGGACTTGTCTGCCTACCCGCGTGATTTGGACCGGGACAAGTCGCTCTGTCGCAAGGCCGGCGTGGATGTGCTGTTCTTCCCTTCGGATGCCGAGATGTATCCGGGCCGCGACACCGACGGTTACAGCACCTACGTCGTTGAGGAACGGCTGACGCAGGGCATGGAAGGAGCAGCGCGCCCGACGCACTTTCGCGGCGTCACCACGGTCGTCGCCAAGCTGTTCAATCTCGTGTTGCCGGACGTGGCGGTGTTCGGTGCCAAGGACTGGCAGCAGGCCGCCGTCATCCGCCGCATGGCGCGCGACCTGAACTTCCCACTCAAGGTCATCGGGGCCCCGACGCGCCGCGAGCAGGACGGCCTCGCGATGAGTTCGCGCAACAAATACCTCTCCGCCGACGAGCGCGCGCAGGCAACGATTCTCTTCCGCGCGCTGAAGCTGGCGAAAGAAGTTGTGACCGCGACTCGCAAGCCAATTAACGCCGACTTACTCAAAAAGAAGTTGACTGCGCTCGTCGCGACGCAGCCAGCGGCACGTTTGGATTACGTGGAGTTCTTCGATGGCCAGACCTTGCAGTCGGCCGAGGCAGTCACACGTGGCACGCACATGGCGCTGGCGGTGTTCGTGGGAAAGACGCGGCTGATTGACAACGCAGAATTAAGGTAGTTGCGAAATCAACATGGACAGCTGGAAACAAGGTAGCGTAATCTTCGGTAGCTGCTTTTTGCCTTGAAAAGACCCTCCTATTTCAGCCCGCGTTCTCAAGGCTTCACGCTCATTGAATTGCTGGTCGTCATCGCGATCATCGCAATCCTGGCGGGGATGCTTTTACCCGCCCTGACCAAGGCCAAGCAGAAGGCCCAGGGCACACTGTGTGCGAACAACCTCAAGCAACTCCAACTCGGTTTCAATCTCTACTCGCCTGACTACGATGGGAAATTCATCCCCAACTGGCCGGGCAGTTGGTGTCCCAACGGTATGAGCACGGCACCGAACACCCCGGGCAACACCAACTGGTTCGCGATTCAGAACAATTCCCACCTGTCGCCTTACGTCGGCCGCAACTTCGCGATTTACAAGTGCCCCGCCGACAAAAGCGTGGACGTGGGCAACGGCCAGACACGTGTCCGCAGCGTGGCGATGAACCAAGGCGTCGGTTGGGGTGCCACCGCCTCGTGGCAGGATCGAAACTACGGCGCGTTCGGCCCCTCGCAGCTGTTCCTGATCTACCAGCGCGAATCCGATGTGGTCCGCCCCAGCCCGTCCGACCTGTTCGTGATGACTGATGAGCATCCATCGATCATCAACGACGACGCGTTTGGCGTCGCCATCAAGACTAACGCGACTGCGTCCGGTCTGATCGTGGATTTCCCCGCCAACTACCACAATCTCGCCAGCGCCTTTTCTTTTATTGACGGCCACACCGAGCTTCACAAGTGGACCGAGCCTGTCCTCCAAGCGGTCATTCGCTATCCCGCCGGCCCGCCCGGCAACCAATCCATTGTGGATGCCCAGTGGCTCTCCGACCACGCCTCCGCGCCAAAATGAAATCTGTGAACCTGCCCTGCCTGCTCGCGGTTGTGCTGTTGACCGCACCCGTCGCCTGCCGCAAACGCCAACCCGCCCCGCCGCCGCCTGCGCCGGAAGCCGCCAATCAGGCGACCCCGGCACAAAAACTGGCGAGCGGTCACGTCGTGCCCGCCACGCTCAAAGAGTTCGAGTCCAGCGTGGTGCTCGCGGACCTGAATAAGAACCTCCAAATCTTTCTCGCGCAGAAGCAGCGCCTGCCCGCCGACTTGAATGAGTTGGCGCGCGACAGCGGCATGCCCATACCTCAACCGCCGGCGGGGACAAAGCTGGTGATTGATACGAAGGCCAAGGCAGTGAAGGTCGTGCCTCAGTAGCCCGTGCCGGGGACTTGCTGTCGCCGTGTTGCGGGTTGATTCTACGAGCGGGCTCGAACTGCTGTTGCCCACGGACGGCGGCTGGAAGCCGTCGGCACGGAGTTATTTCGCCAACACCACGTCCAGCTCGCGCGGGGCGGATTCGGGGGCAGGCGTGCTGGCTTCGACACGGATGCCGTCGCGGACACCGTTGAGTTGCTCCTGCTCCTTGCACCAGCCTTTGATTTCAACATCGTTGAAGATCTTGCCGAGCACGCGGCGAAGGAGGCCTTTCAGGTTTGGGTTCTCCAAATCGCGGAGGCAGCGGATGGCTTCTTCCTTGTAGGTTTCGAGCAACGTCTTCGCGCGGAGGTCGGCCCCGAGTTCGGTGTAGAGCGCTTCGATGTCTTTCACGCTAGTGCCCGTGGGCAATTGGCGACGCCACACACTCGCGAGCAGTTCCTTCTGCGCGTCCTTCGCTTTCTCGTGGGCGACGGCGAGCAGCAGGCTCGGGCGCAGGCCGGCGATGTCGTTGGTCTCGCCGGTGTCGCCGAGGTCGCTGAGATCGTCCCGAATCTGATACGCGATGCCGAGCGCCTCGCTGTAAACGTGCAGCACGTCCTCGACTTCCTCGTGTTGGTCAACCCCCGCGTAGAGCGCCCCGACCCGCAACGCGACCTCGAAGGCCGGCGCGGTCTTCTTGCGGAAGATGTCGAGCACCTGGTGCTGCGTGAGCGACTGCGGGGTGCGCGCCCAGCAAAGTTCCGCGCCCTGGCCGCGGCAGAGTTCGCG